>NZ_JBHUWW010000054.1:0-52017 GCF_042669755.1 Kitasatospora sp. NPDC057223
GTTGGGGGAGGGGGATCTGCTGCGGATGCGGCGGGCGGGGATGCCGGCTCTGTCGGTGGAGGAGGGGTTGTGGTTGTTCGATGCGGGGTTGGGTTGCGGGTCGGCGGTGGTGGTGCCGTTGAGGGTGGACGGTGGGGCGTTGCGGGCGCGGGTGGACGAGGTGCCGGCGTTGTTGCGGGCTCTGGTGCCGGCGGGTCGGCGTCGGGCGGTGGTGGCCGGTGGGTCGGGTGAGGGGGCGTTGCGGCAGCGCCTCGCCGGCCTGGACGAGGAGGAACGCGCCCACACCCTCCTGGAACTCGTGCTCGGCTACGCGGCACAGGTGCTGGGGCACGCCGATGCCACTGCCGTCGACCGGGAGCGCGGCTTCCTCGAATCAGGCTTCGACTCGCTGACCGCGGTCGAACTGCGGAACCTGCTCAACACCGCGACCGGGCTGAACCTGTCCGCCATGGCGGTCTTCGACAGCAAGAATCCGGTCGAGCTCGCCCAGCACATCCAGGCCGAACTGCGGGACCTGCCCGCGGTCGGCGGCCCCGGCGCATCCGCAGCGACCACCGGCTCCGCGGGCCGGTCCGGCGGCCGGCGTGAGGAGACCCTGTACGACCTGTTCCTCGCTGCCGTCCAGAGGGGGAACGCACGCAAGGGCATGGCGATGCTTCAGGCGGTCGCCGACCTGCGTCCGGGCTTCGAGTCCGCGGCCGACCTGCCCGAGCTTCCGGTGCCGGTGTCCTTCCCGGTGCGCCCGCAGGCCGGGGACGGCCCTCGGCCCCCGAAGCTGATCTGCCTGAGCACGCCCACCGTGGCCGGCGGTGTCCATCAGCACGCCAGGCTCGCCGCCGGGCTGTCGGTGCCGGTCTGCGCGATCCCGACCCCGGGCTTCAGCCGCGACGACAGCCTGCCCGTGTCCTGGGAGGCGGCCGTGCGCGTGCTCGCCGACAGCGTCGTCGCGGCCGCGGCCGGTGAGCCGTTCGTGCTGTACGGGTTCTCCTCCGGCGGCCTGCTCGCCCATGCGACCGTCGCCCACCTGGAGCGCGAACTCGGAGTGCGTCCGGCAGCGTTGATCATGGCGGACAGCTACCGGGTCGGCCACGGCATCAACGAGGCGATCTTCGACCAGATGGCCTTCGCGGTCGAGGAACGGGCTTCGGTGCTGGGCGAGTTCAGCAGTGCGGAGCTCTCGGCCATGGGGCGCTACGCGGAGCTGCTGCCGGACTTCCGCGAGCAGGACCTGGCCGCGCCGCTGCTCTTCGTCCAGGCCGCCGAACTGTTCGCGATGAACGGTGACCCGGCGGTGGAGGGCGACCCGATGCTGCGGGGTGACGGTTGGCAGGCCACCTGGGAGCAGGCGGACACGGTACGTACCGTGCCCGGCACGCACTTCACCATCGCGGAGCAGGACGCCGCCACCACGGCCCGGGTCATCGACGGATGGCTGGCCGAGCTTCCCGGAGTTCCCGGGGAGCGGCACTGACAGCACTGACAGCACGAGCGGTACGAGCAGCAGGACCGATGAGCAGAAGCGTCACCGACCCAGAGGGAGGCATTCCGGTGAGCACGAGCAGAACGTCCGCCGCCGTCGAGCGCGGGGCGGCCCAGCGGATCCACGAGTTCATGCTGGCGGAGGGCCGGGGCGCGCCGGACCGGCCTGCCGTCGTCGAGGCGGGCCCGGCCGGCGAGTTCACCGTGCTGACCTACCAGCAGCTCGAACAACGGATGCAGGACTACGCCGTCGGCCTGGACAAGCTCGGGCTGGACATCGGCGACCGGGTGATCCTGGAGACGGACAACTCCGCGTCGGCCGTGGCGATGCTGCTGGCCTGTTCGTTCCTGGGGTTGACGTTCGTCCCGGTCAGCCCCGAGGTGCCCGCGGCTCGGCTGGCGTCGATCATCGCCACGGCGGAGCCGGCGTTGCACCTGCAGGCGACGGGGGGTGTCCGGGCGGGCATCCCGGCCGAGGTGGGGACGGCCCGGTTCGGCCCGGACGGCGTCGTGGTGGAGCGCCCTCCGCTGCCGCGGCCCCGGCGCCGCCGTGCCGCGGTCGGCACCGACGCCGCGTACATCATCTTCACCTCGGGCACCACCGGCCGGCCGAAAGGCGTGGTGATGAGCCACCGCGGGGTGCTGTCGTTCTACCGGGGGATGCTGCAGCACGGCATCGTCACTCCGCAGGACCGCGTGGCCACCACCTCGCCGCTGCAGTTCGACTTCTCGCTACTGGACATCGGCCTGACCCTGGGCAGCGGTGCGACGCTGGTGCCGGTGCCGCGGGACCTGCTGCACTGGCCGCGGCTGCTGCTGGGCTTCCTGCGGGACACCGGGGCCACCCAGGTCAACGGGGTTCCCTCGATCTGGCGGGCGGCGCTGCGGCACGAGGCGGAGGGGATCGCCGAGCTCGCCGGGCAGGTCCGCGGGGTGCTCTTCTCCGGCGAGGCGTTCCCGCTGCCGGAGCTGCGGCAGTTGCAGTCGCTGCTGTCCGACGTGCGGGTGGTCAACTGCTTCGGTCCCACCGAGGCGATGGCCTTCTCGCTCACCGACGTGCCCAACCCGCTGCCGGTGGACCAGGACAGGCTGTCGATCGGCTTCGCCTACCCGGGCGCGGAGATGCTGCTGATCGATGAGGACGGCGAGCCCGTCGAGGGCGCCGGGGTGACGGGGGAGATCTACCTGCGCGGGCCGTCACTGTTCACCGGGTACTGGGACGACCCGGAGGCCACCGGGGAGGCGCTGGTGGCCGACCCGCTGGACCGCCGCTCCGGTCAGCGGGTCTACCGCTCCCGGGATCTGGCCCACTACGGGGAGAACGGCGAGCTCTACTTCGTCGGCCGGGCCGACCTCCAGGTGAAGATCCGCGGCAACCGGGTCGAGCTCGGCGAGATCGAGCGCCGGCTCCTGGAGTTCCCCGGGGTGGCGGCCGCCGCCGTGGTGGTCCGTCCCCGGGAGGGGCGGGAGACGGAGGACCCGGAGCTCTGCGCGTTCGTGGTGCCCGTCCCCGGTGAAGACGTGCCGGGGGCGGCGGCGTTGAGTGCCTTCTGCAAGCAGGCGCTGCCGGCGTACATGGTGCCCCGGCAGGTGGAGTTGATCGACGCCTTGCCGGTCACGGCCAACGGCAAGACCGACCGGCGGGCGCTGGCGCAGGTGCCGGTCACGCGGCCGGTGTAGCGACTCCGGCCCGGCCGGCCGGCTCGGTGCGGGCGGACCCGGTGTCCGGCCTTTCCGGTGCGGGTCCGCCACTGCCCTCCTGGTGCGGGCGGGCCCGCGGCGCCGCCGTCACAGCTCCGTCGCCGGCCCGGCCCGCACCGCCGGCGTGCCCCGCCGTCACGGGCGGGACCGTCCCGGTCAGGCCGTCCCGGCTCCGGGCGCGCTCACGGCCGGCGCGGCCACCAGGCGGACCGCCTCGGCCAGTTCGCTGCTGGACGGGGCGTTCTCGGGGTCGGTGAGCAGTTGTGCGATGAGTCCGGTCATCAGGACCAGGTAGAAGGTGGCGGTCAACCGGGCCGCGGCGTCGTCGAGCGACGGGTCGACCTGCTGGAGCAGTGCGGCCAGCCCGCGGCGGGCGTGTTCCTGCGACTGGGAAACGAAGGGGCGCATGTCGGGGGTGCGCTGGATCTCACCGAACATCTCGAACTGCGCCGCCCACAGGCCCTGGTGACGCCGGATCAGTTCGATGATTCGATCCCAGACGATGGTGAAGCGTTCCACCCGGTCCGCCGCCGGGTCGATGCCGACGGCCAGTGCCCGTTCGAGTTCGCCGCTCCACTCCTCGGTGGCCTCCATGAGTGCCGCGTTGAGCAGGGAGTCCTTGGACCCGAAGTGGTAGCCGATCGAAGCAAGGTTGGCCCCGGAGGCCGCCACGATGTCGCGGGCGGTGGTGCGCGCATAGCCCTTTTCGAGCAGGCAGAGCTTGGCTCCCACCAGGAGGTCTTCACGATGTCCCATGGTCCGATGCTAACTGTTCGCCGACAGACGTCCAAGATGTACGTATGTATTATACGCGCGTACTATACAAACGTATAGCCAGGGCTCTAGCGTCGTCCTCATGACTGAGTCTCATCTGCCCGGCCCGGAAGCGACGGCCGGCCGCCGGGAGTGGACCGCCCTCGGCGTCCTGCTGCTGCCCGTCCTGCTCGTGTCCATGGACCTGACGGTCCTGTTCTTCGCGATGCCCTCCATCACCGCGGACCTCCAGCCGTCCAGTACCCAGCAGCTGTGGATGGTCGACATCTACGGCTTCGTCCTCGCCGGAGTGCTCATCACGATGGGCGCCCTCGGCGACCGCATCGGCCGGCGGCGGCTGCTGCTGATCGGCGCCGTCGCCTTCGGAGCGGGGTCCGCGCTGGCCTCCTACGCCGGCACGCCCGAGCTGCTGATCGCCGCCCGCGCCCTGCAGGGCATCGGCGGGGCGACGCTGATGCCCTCCACCCTGGCGCTCATCCGCAACATCTTCCGCGACCAGGCCCAGCGCCGTACCGCGGTCGCCGTGTGGTCCACCGGCATGGCCGCCGGCGCCGCCCTCGGACCGGTGATCAGCGGCCTTCTGCTCAGCCAGTTCTGGTGGGGGTCGATCTTCCTGGTCAACATCCCCGTGATGGTCCTGCTGCTCGTGGTCGGGCCGATCCTGCTCCCCGAGTTCCGCGCCCCGGCGGCCGGCCGCTTCGACCTGCTCGGCGCGGTGCTGTCGCTGGTCGCCGTGCTGCCGATCGTGTACGGCTTCAAGCGGATCGCCGTGGACGGTCCGGGAGTCCTGCCGGTGGGCGGCATCGCGGTGGGCCTGGTGTTCGGTGCGCTGTTCGTCCGCAGGCAGCGGACCAGCCCCGACCCGCTGATCGACCTCGAGGTCCTGCGGGCCGGCGTCACCAGGGCCTCCGTCGTCACCAACATGCTGGCCTCGTTCGTCCTGGTGGGCTTCGCCCTCTTCAGCACCCAGTACATGCAGTCCGTGCTCGGGATGAGCGCCCTGAAGTCGGCCCTGTGGACCCTCCCCGGCACCGTGGCGGTCGGCGTCTCGGTCCCGCTCGCCACCGCCCTGGTGCGTCGCGTCCGCCCGGCCTACATCATCTGCGGCGGCTTCCTCATCGCGGCCGTGGCTCTGCTGGCGATGACCCGGCTTCCCGACCGGGACGGCCTGGCGCTCCTGCTGATCGCCATCACCGCCGTCGCGTTCGGCCTGGCACCCGTGCTCGCGCTGGTCACCGAGCTGGTGGTCGGCACAGCGGACCCGGCCAGGGCCGGCTCGACCTCCGCCCTGCTCCAGACCGCACAGGAGTTCGGCGGTGCGCTGGGCGTCGCGGTGCTCGGCAGCATCGGCGCCGCGGTGTACACGCACAGCGCTTCCCTGGACGCGCCGGCGGACGTGCCGGCCGACCTGCTGGGCCCGGCCCGGGAGACCGTCGGCGGCGCCCTCGCCGTGGCCGGGCGGTTGCCGCAGGCCGCCGCCGACACGCTGGCGGGGGCCGCCCGTGCGGCCTTCGCCGAGGAGGTGCACGCGGCGGCGCTCGCCGGCGGCGCGGTGATGGTGCTGGCCGGCGCCTTCGTGCTCGCCACCCTGCGCTCGGTGCGCAACGACGCGCACCAGGAGCAGCGGACCGCCGGCTCCGCGGCCGGCACCACCGTCGATCCGGCGGCCGCCCGGACCGTCCTGCCCGCCGCGGAGAGCTGACCGGTCCCCCGCCCGCGGTCCCCGCCCCGTTACGACGCCGGGTGCGGGGCCGCACCCGGCGTCGTAAGGGTCTGCCTGGGGTTGCCTGGGGGGTTCCGGGGTGCGCCCGCTCGGCTACCGTCTGATTCGCAGTCCTGCATGCTCAGGTCGACCGCAGACCCCAGTCCTCGACGCACGGAACCGAGAGGAAAGCCGCATGCCCTCGCTGGCAGTCAATCTCCTTGAGACGGCGCGATTCCGCGCTCATGGACCACGACAGTCCGACGAGATCGCGGACCGCTACGGGCTGTCGGCCGAAGTCCGGGAGACCGTGCGGCTGGTGTCGATGGTCCTGCCGTTCCGCGTCAACGACTACGTGCTCCAGGAACTGATCGACTGGAGCCGCATCCCGGACGACCCGATCTTCCAACTGGTCTTCCCCCAGAGCGGAATGCTCACCCCCGCAGACGAGCAACGGCTGTCCGAGCTCTCCGCCGGCCCCGGCACCAAGGCCGAACTCGGCGCCCTCGTCCAGCAGATCCGCGGCCGCCTCAACCCGCACCCCTCCGGACAGCGGGAGTTGAACGTGCCTGCCCAGGACGGCGTCGACCTCCGCGGCATGCAGCACAAGTACCGGGAGACCGTGCTGTACTTCCCGAGCCAGGGGCAGACCTGCCACGCCTACTGCACCTACTGCTTCCGCTGGGCGCAGTTCGTGGGCGACGCCGACCTGCGCTTCGCCGCGCCGACGCCGGACCGGCTGATCGACTACCTCGGTGAGCACCCCGACGTGACCGACGTGCTGGTCACCGGTGGCGACCCGATGGTCATGTCCACCGAGCGGCTGCGCCGCCACATCGAGCCGCTGCTGGCGGTGGACACCCTGCAAACCGTCCGGATCGGCACCAAGTCGGTCGGCTACTGGCCCCAGCGGTTCGTCACCGACCAGGACGCCGACGACGTCCTGCGGCTGTTCGAGGAGGTGGTCGCCACCGGGCGGAACCTCGCGGTGATGGCCCACTTCAGCCACCCCCGCGAGCTGACCACCGACCTCGCCCGCGAGGCGCTGTCGCGGATCCGCTCCACCGGCGCGCTGGTCTACGGGCAGGCCCCGCTGATCGCCAGGGTCAACGACGACGCGGCCACCTGGTACGAGCTGTGGCGGGCCGAGATGGCGGCCGGCGTCGTGCCGTACTACATGTTCGTGGAACGGGACACCGGTCCGTACGACTACTTCAAGGTCCCGCTGGCCAGGGCCGCGGAGATCTTCCAGGAGGCCTACCGGCGGCTGCCCGGTCTGGCCCGCACGGTCCGCGGGCCGGTCATGTCGGCGACTCCCGGCAAGGTCGTGGTCGACGGGGTCGAGTCCACCCCTGAAGGCCGGTTCTTCCAGCTGCGGATGCTCCAGGCCCGTGACCCGAACCTGGTCGGCCGTCCGTTCCGTGCCCACCACAGCGACACCGCAGCATGGCTCGACGAGCTCAAGCTCCACGAGTCAACCCCGCCCGACCTGGCGACCGCGATTGCAGGCCTCGGCTGACCGAACCCGTCAGGGCTGAACCACCGGCGCGAATCACACAGACAGGAGCCGAACAGTGGCCGACCGGAGAGTGTCGCCCAACCTTGCGCTCAACCAACTCGTGGCCGAGCGCCAGTCCGAGGGCGAGTCCATCGTGCACCTCGGCTTCGGTGAGGCCCGGCTGCCCGTCTTCGAGCCGTTGGTGCAGCGGCTTGTCGAGGGCAGCCGACGCAACGCCTACGGACCGGTCGCGGGCGGCCTCGCCGTCCGCACCGCCGTCGCAGGGTACTTCGGGCGCCGCAGACTGCCGACCGATCCCGACCAGGTGGTCGTGGCGCCGGGCAGCAAGCCGCTGCTGATGGCCCTGGCCCTGACCGCCCCCGGCGACCTGCTGCTCCCGCGACCCGCCTGGAACACCTACGCCCCGCAGGCGCGGCTGGCCGGCAAGCGGGCCTTCGGCGTGCCCATCCCGGCCGAGTGCGGCGGCGTGCCCGATCCCGTGGCGCTGAGGGAGACCATCGCCGCGGCCCGCACCCTGGGCCACGACCCGCGCATCGTCGTGCTCACCCTGCCCGACAACCCGACCGGGACACTGGCGCCGCCCCCGCTGGTCCGCGAGATCTGCGCGATCGCGGAGGAGGAGGACCTGCTGATCGTCTCGGACGAGATCTACCGCGACATCGTGCACGACCCGGCGACGCCCCTGCTCAGCCCGGCCGAGGTGGCGCCGCGGCGGACGGTGGTGACCACCGGGCTGAGCAAGAGCCTGGCCCTGGGCGGCTGGCGCATCGGCGCGGCACGCTTCCCCGCCGGCCCCTGGGGCACTCGGCTGCGGGAGGGCGTGGTCTCCGTGGGCAGCGAGGTCTGGTCCACCCTGGCGGGCCCCATGCAGGCGGTCGCGGAGTACGCGTTCGCCGAGCCGGCCGAACTGCGGGCCCGGCTGGCAGCCGGAGCGAGGCTGCACGGCGCGGTGGCCCGCGCGGTGCACGGCATCATGGTCTCCGCCGGGGCCGACTGCCGCCCGCCGACCGGAGCGTTCTACGTCTACCCCGACTTCGAGCCGATCCGGGAGGACCTGGCCCGGCACGGCGTGAAGGACTCGCCGACGCTCTTCCAGCACCTGCTGGACGCCTACGGCATCGTCGTGCTCGCCGGGCACCACCTCGGCGACAGCGAGCGGGCACTGCGGTTCAAGGCGGCCACCAGCATGCTCTACGGCGCAACCGCGGTGGAGCAGCAGCAGGCGCTCGACGCGGCGGACCCGACCGCCCTCCCGCACGTGCGCGTCGTCCTCGACCGACTGGAGGAGAGTTTCGCCCGACTCCGTGCATGACGACGGAAAGCCCCGCAGAATTCCGCTCCACCGACCGCCGGAAACAAACGGCAGAATTTTCGCGTCCCGATTCGAGGTTTTGTCCTGCTGTTCTCCGGCGGCTCGGCGGACGGGTTTCCGGTCTTGGCGGACCTGTTCCGCAGGATTTTGGCGCGCTTGTCGTCCAACGATTCGACCCCCGCTTTTCGGTGTGTCCGTCAGCAATCGGTGAGACCTTCGTCGGAAATACCCTGCGACTCGCGTTCGGCGGTGCCCGGGAAAGTACGGGGTGCGGCGGTAGCGGGCGGGCGCTGCTCCGGCCGGGAAACGACGCGGGCCCGGTACGGAACCCGCGTTCCGTACCGGGCCCGGCCGGGCGTCCGCCCGGACCGCTCAGGCGGGTGTCTCGATCATCCGGACCAGAGTCTTCCGCAGGACGTCGGGGGCGGCGAAGTTCTCCATGTTCAGGGCGTCGTCCCGGAACCGTACGGCGAAGGTGCTCTCCAGGGCCGCGAGCAGCTCGACGACCCCCATCGAGTCCAGTCCGAGGTCGCGCAGCGCGGCGTCGTCGGCGAGCGGCTCGTCGGCGGGCAGGAAGGGCAGGTAGCGGCGTACGACGGCCTCGAACCGCGCGTCCACGCCGGCGTCGCCGGTGCTTTCGGGTGTGATTTCATCGGGCATGGGAAAAGGATGCCGAAACTCCCGATCGGATGTCAACGGGAGATCGGCGTGATCCTTTCGAGGAGTTGTCCGGAGAACGGGCGGCCGTTGACAGGCGACCGGCCGAAGTTAGAATTGTCCCGCGTCGGACCGGGCCGCGTCCTCGCATTCCCCGGTATCCCGAGGCTTTCCCCCGGGCGGCGGATGCGGCCCTCGAAATCCCCACGGGGCCTCCCCGTGAGAAGGAGTTCCGATGGACCGCCCGGCAGACAGCGCCCTGCACGCCAGATTCCTGCGCGGCCTGGCCGCGTCGCCGCACGGTGTGGCGATCCGGGCCGAGGGCAGGACGGCGACCTACGAGCAGGCACACCGGCTGGCGCTCTCCTGGGCGGGCGCGCTGCTCGCCGCCCCGGGCGGACCGCCCCGGGTCGTGAGCGTGCTGGCCGGGCGCAGCGTCGAGGCGTACGTGGGCATCCTGGCCGGCCTCTACGCGGGTCTGACGGTCGTGCCGCTGCTGGCGGACTTCCCGCCGGAGCGCACCGGGCAGATGCTGGAGTCCGCCGAGGTCTCCGCACTGATCGTGGACGCCGAGGGGGCCGCCCTGCTGCCGGCCCTGGCCGGGCTGCCGGTGGCCCGGCGCGGCCTGCCCGTGCTGGCCGCCGGGCCGGCGCCGGACGGGCCTGGCACAGGCGGCCTGCACGGGTTCGACAGCATCGCCGTCGACCCGGCGCGGGCCCTGGCCGGCCCGCGGCCCGCGGACCCCTCCGACGTCGCCTACGTGCTGTTCACCTCGGGATCCACCGGGCGCCCCAAGGGGGTGCGCCTGACGCACGGCAACCTGGCGCACTACTTCGGCCTCATGGACTCCTGGTACGACTTCACCGCGAGGGACGTGTTCTCGCAGGCGGCCAACCTCAACTGGGACTCCGCCGTCTCCGATCTGTGGTGCGCCTGGGGTGTCGGCGCCCCGCTGGTCTCGGTCCCCCCGCACGCCTATCGGGACCTGCCCGGATTCGTGGCCGAGCACGGGATCACCGTCTGGTTCTCCGCACCCGCCGTGATCTCGCTGGCCCGCCGCACCGGCGGCCTCGGGCCGGCGACCATGCCCACGTTGCGCTGGACCTTCTTCGGGGGCGAGGCCCTCCGGTACCAGGACACCGACGACTGGCAGCGCGCCGCCCCCGGCTCAGCCGTGATCAACGTCTACGGGCCCACCGAGACCACCATCACCACCCACCGCCACCGCTGGTCGCCGGAGCTCTCGCCCGCCCTCGGCGTGAACGGCGTGGTGCCCCTCGGCCGCCTTCACGAGGGCCACGCCGAACTGCTCCTCGACGAGCACGGCGAGCCCTCAGGGGCCGAAGGGGAGCTGTGGCTCTCCGGCCCGCAGGTCTCCGCGGGCTACCTCGACCCGCAGGACGGCCACGGCAGGTACCTCCGGCGGGACTCCCGCCTGTGGTACCGCACCGGTGACCGCGTCCGCCGGGTCGCCGGCGGCGAGCTGGTCTATCTCGGCCGGGTGGACGCCCAGGTCCAGGTGCAGGGGTACCGGGTCGAACTCGCAGAGGTCGAGCACGCCCTGCGCAGCCACGCACCGGTCGCGGACGCCGTGGTGGTCGGCGTCCCCGTCGGTAACAGCACCGAGCTGTTCGTCTTCTACCTCGGCCACCGGGATTTGTCCGCGCGGGAGTTCGTCCATCTGCTCGCCTCCCGGCTGCCGCAGCAGATGATTCCGCGGCACTACCGCCGGCTGGAGGAGTTCCCGCTCAACACCAACCGGAAGACCGACCGCCTGCGGCTCACCGCACAGGCGGCCGCGCTGCGCTCCTGACCCGCCGGCATGCCACGGGCCGGGTCGGCGTCCGGCCGCCGTCCGTGATGCCCGGCCGACCCGGAGGCGCCCCCGCAGCCAGGCCTCCGGGCATCCCCGTAGGGGCCGGTAGGGGCTGCTCCCCAATCCCCCCGCCGTTAGTTTCCGCCCGGGACGATCTCCGCCCCGCCGACCCCGAGCGCTCCCGGTGCCGACACGCCGGCACCGGACCGCACGGGCCCGAGAGGGCGACCCGTCGTCCCCTGTCGACGCCGCGGGCCACCGGGCAGTGCGCCCGGACCCGCACGCCGGCAGCCGAACACCACCGATCGAAGGGAACGATGCAGTGCATCGTCTTCTCCGCAAGCAGTCCGGCTGGAGACGCGGCGGCCTGCTGCTGTCCGCCGCGCTGGTCCTGGTCGCCGTCCTCCCCGGCGTCCAGCCCGCCGGTGCCGCCGGCCAGACCCCGAGCTGGCCCATGATCGGGCGGGACGTGACCAACACCCGGTCCAACCCCCTCGAAAAGAAGATCAACACCGGCAACGCCGCCCGGCTGGCCGTCAAATGGACCTACACCACCCACGGCGACGTCTCCGCAACCCCCGCCGTGGTCGGCGGCGCCGCCTACTTCCCAGACTGGGGCGGCTACCTGCACAAGGTCGACGCCAGGACGGGCAAGGGCGTGTGGACCCACAAGGTCTCCGACTACACCGGACTCGACGGGTCGGTCTCGCGGTCCAGCCCCGCGGTGGTCGGCGACACCGTCTACATCGGCGACTACGCCCAGGCCGTCCTGCTCGCGATAGACGCCACCACCGGTGCACTCCGCTGGAAGACCCAGCTGGACAGCCACCCCTTCGCGGTGCTCACCCAGTCCCCGGTCGTCCACGACGGCGTGATCTACCAGGGCGTCTCCTCCCGCGAGTCCGAGCTCGCCGCGGCCAACCCGGCGTACGTCTGCTGCACCTTCCGGGGCAGCGCCAACGCCGTCGACGCCCGGACCGGGCGCGTGCTGTGGACCCGCCACACCGTGCCCGACAACGGCGGCCAGGCCGGCGGCTACAGCGGCGCCGCAGTGTGGGGCACCCCCGCGATCGACGCCGAGCACCGCACGGTGTACTTCACCACCGGCAACAACTACCAGGTGCCGCAGAGCGTCGCCGACTGTCAGGCCGCCGGCGGCACGCCCGGCGACTGCCTGGCTCCCGACGACCACGTCGACTCCGTGCTGGCCCTCGACACCAGGACCGGCCGGGTCAAGTGGGCCAGCGGCCGGGCGCGGTTCGACGCCTGGAACGTCAGCTGCCTCCCCGGGTTCCCGCCGAACAACTGCCCGGCCTCCGTCGGGCCCGACTACGACTTCGGCGACGGCGCCCACCTGTTCACGATCCGCGACGCCTCGGGCCACCCGCGCCAGGTCGTCGGCGGCGGCCAGAAGAGCGGCGAGTACTGGCTGCTCGACGCCGGCACCGGACAGGTGGTGTGGAGCGCGGCCACCGGCCCCGGCGGCAAGGTCGGCGGCATCCTCTGGGGCACCGCCACCGATGGCAGGCGGGTCTACCTGGCCCAGGCCAACTTCGGCAAGGAGCCCTACCGGCTGCCCGACGGCTCGACCGCCACCGGCAGCTCCTTCGTCGCGCTGGACGCCCGCACCGGGCAGATCGCCTGGCAGATCGCCGACCCGTCGGACGGCTTCGCCTGGGCCCCGGTCACCGTTGCGAACGGCGTGCTCTACGCGAGCTCCACCAGCGGCCGGATGTACGCCATCGACTCCGCCACCGGACGCATCCTCTTCGACTACCTCGGCCCCTACTCCACGATCGCCGGGGCCGCCGTCGTCGACGGCACCGTCTACTGGGGCAACGGCTACGCGAAGTTCTCGTACGCCGGCACCACCGGCAGCACCACCACGGGCACGTTCTACGCCTTCTCCGTCGACGGCAGGTAGGCACGCACCGGCAGGGAGCCGCAGGCCGGCCGGTGCGAGCCGGCCGGCCCGCGGCACGCCTGTCGGCGGGGGTCGGCGCGGCAACCGCCCCCGCCGGCGGTCCTCACCGGACCGCGGGCGCCGGCATGCTCCTGCGGACGGGCTGCACGCCCGCCCTGGGCGTGAACGGCAGCACCGTGAAGTTCCGCGTCGTGCAGGCCACCCGGCTGAACATGCCGTCCTGGCCCGCCACGTACAGCCGGCCGACGCCCAGCTCCACCAGTGAGCCGACCACGGCCGGCCAGCGTACCGGGCGGACGAACCCGTCGAGCAGCATCTCCCGCACTGCGGCACCGGTGGTCGCCACCCGGCCGTCCTGGTCCGCCACGACCGGGAGCACCGGGTCGGCGAAGGTCAGCCCGTCGAAGATCTCCTCGTCCACCCGGTCACGCAGCGCCCCGAAGGCCTGCGAGTGCATCGGCGGCTTCATGGTGTACAGGTTCATGCCGCCCACCGCGCGCACCCGCTCGGTGAGCCACTCGACCTCCTTCTCCGACAGGGTCACCATGAAGAAGTCCTCGTCGACGTAGCAGGAGACGTCGTGCCACACGCCCCGGTCGTCGAGCTCGCCCAGCAATTGCGTCAGCTGCTCCCGAGGGACCCGCACGAAGGAGTGCGTCACCAGGTCCGGGTGCTCGCGGGTGAAGTACTCGTCCATGCAGGCCGCCAGCCGCGAGGTCATCAGCACTGCGTCCGGGAGGCTCAGCACGCCCGCGTACACCGCCGCGGCCCGCCCTCCGAAGCTCGGGCCGACGACGTACCGCGGCGCGCTCTCCACCCGCTCCCGGCTCCACTGCGCCAGCGCCACGCAGTTCACCACGAAGGCGATCTGGGCGTACGGCGAGTAGTCGCCCTCGGCCTGCCGGTACCGGTCGACCAGCGAGTAGCCGAGGGCCTCGTCCGCGACGGCCACCAGCCTGCGCGCGACCGGGTTGACCAGCATGAACCTGGCCACGTCCGTGAAGGCGGTGGGTCCCATGCCGGGGAAGAGGATCGCAGCGTCCGGTCGTTCTTGCGTCTCCATGCCTACGTCCTCGCTCAGGGCTCGTCCGACGATTCCCGCCACGCGCGACGCCGGACAGGCCCGGTACGGCGACGGTTGCCCGGCCGCGAGGGCCGCACCGACCCCGTTCGGGCGTCAGAATCCCCTCTCCGCGTCACCGGAGGCACCCCTAGCGGCCCCTACCAGGCTCTCGCCGCGCCGAGACCCCACCGGCCGGGAACCAGCAGGTGGGCACCCGGCGACGGACCCCCGGGCCCGGAGGGCCGCCGCCCGGCAAGCCCTCAGCTCGACTCGGAACGAGTCGCCCGCGAGCACCAGGTCACTGTCACCGGGCCATTGCCGGGCAATCCCACCCGCCGGCACCGAAAGAACGAGGGCTTCGCCCGGGACGACTTCCACATCGACTTCGACCGCCAACCGAGATCCCCGACGGAGTCAAGCTCAGGAGAGGTCGCTGAAGCCGGCCGGGAGATCGTTGCGGCTGTTCACCCCGAGCTTGCGGAAGACCCGCGTCAGATGCTGCTCCACGGTGCTCACCGTGATGTAGAGCCGGCGGCTGATCTCCTGGTTGGTGTGGCCCAGTGCCGCGAGCTCCGCCACCCGGCGCTGGGCGTCGCTGAGCATCGGCGGCTCCGCGGGCTCCGCGGGCTCCGCGCGGCGGACCCGCCTGGCCGGCAGCGCGGCACTCACCCGGAGGTCCGGGGGAACCAGCCGTGCCGGCACCGCACCCGAGTTGCACGCCTTGGTCTCCTGGGCCGCCCGGCGCGCCAGCATCCGCGCCCGGGTCAACTCGTCGAGTTCCTGGTACACCTGGCCCAGGTCCTCCAGTGCCCTGGCCAGCTCCAGCCGGTCGCCGGCGCTCTCCAGGCACGACACCGCATGGGCCAGCAGGGCCGATCGCCGGCTGAAGTCACTGCTCGCCCCCAGCACCCGCAGCGAGATCCCCTTGGTGCGCTCGTCCATCGTCCGGGCCTGTTCCATCTGCCGTTTGACCAGGTCGTACGCCACTCTCGTCCGGCCCAGGCGCAGATTCGCCTCGGCCAGGCTGCTGCGCCACGGCACCAGTGAGGCCACGTCGAGGTCCCAGTCCTGCATCAGCCGTCCGCAGCGCTGGAAGTCGCTGATCGCCGCGAGCACCCGGTCCGTCGCCAGGTAGTAGTGGCCACGGGCGTGCAGGTAGCGCAGGCCGTGGACGGTGTCGAACATCGCCTCGGGGACTCCCTGTTGGAGCGCCTCGGCGGCGGCGTCGTACCGGCCCATCGCCGTGTACGCGGTGACCAGAGTCGACAGCGGGCACCCGATCAGCACCCCCCAGCTCTGCCCGGACAGCAGCCCGAGCACCTCCTCGGCACGGCCCGCGGCGACCGTGATCCTGCCCTGTCTCAGCGACACCCTGGCCCGCAGCGAGCCCAGCAGCATCTGCCAGGTCACCGCGCGACGGCGCTGAGCCTCCTCGATCAGCTGGTCGCACCAGTCGAGGGCCTCCGTCAGCTTGCCGCCCGCCATCAGCACCTGGACCGCGGAGGCGAGTAACTCCAGCGTGGAGTCCTCCAAGTGGCAGTTCTGCAGCACCTGTTCGGCGCTGCCGGTGGCGGCGCCGGACGCCCGCTGGTTCCACACCGCGGCCAGCTCGTTCGCCGCCTGGCCCCACGGCTCGCCGCCGGCCGCCGACACCGATCCCAGGGTCTGGAAGCGGTCGCGGTCGGAGCCGTAGTGCCACTGGTGGGCCAGTCGCACCTCCGCGTACAGCTGCCCGTCCTCCAGGGCGGAGGAGTCGGACAGCGCCCGTAGGACGGCGGTGACGCCCTCGGTGTCCCCGTTCCAGAGTGCGCACCGTACGACGGCCAGCGTGTCGCGCCCGTGCAGGACGCCCTCCTGCACCGCGGACTGCAGCGGCGGGAGGTACGGGGCCGCCACGGACGGGTTCAGCCGCCAGGCGGTCCTGGCCAGGGCGGCGGTGACGGCCAGCACCGTCGCGCTGTCGTCGGCTGCGCGCAGGGCCGTCTCCAGGCACTGGATCGCCAGCGGCACGTCGTCCTCGACGACGGCCTGCTCGGCCGCGGTCCGCAGCACCGGCAGCATCCAGCTCTCGGCGGTCCGGTCGGCGGCGATGATCTGGCGGGCTACCTCCACGGCCGCCACACCACGCTGGTACAGCAGTTCCGCCGCCCGGCCGTGTACGGCGGAGCGCTCCTCGGGGGAGAGCGTGTCCAGGACGGCGGTCTCCGCGGTCGGATGCCGGAACCGACCGCCCAGCAGCAGGCCCGCCCTGCACAGTGTGTGCATGACCCGCTCGGCGGCCTCGGGGCGGACCTCCATCAGACGTCCGATTGACTCCGGTTCACCCCGGTTGCCCAGGACGGCGATGCCCTGCGCGACCTGGAGCACCAGCGGCTCCCAGCGGTGCAGGCAGGCCGCGACGGCCTCGGCGAAGGCGAAGCCCATCGTCGGCGACCAGGTGTCGCCGCGCTCGGCCCGGCTCGCCCGCGGCGCCAGCGCCGCGCCGCGCTCGTCCTCGATCAGCGCCTTCACCAGCAGCGGGTTCCCGCCGGTGAGGTCGTGCCAGGAGGTGGCGAGTTCGGCGGAGACGTGCGGGCCGAGTGAGCGGGTGATCATCTCGGTGGTCGCGCCGCCGGTCAGCGGCCCCAGCCGGATCAGATGGTGGGGCCGCCCGGCCAGCTCGGCCCGGAGCGGCGGCAGGGGCGGTTGCGGCCAGTCCCACTCGGTGAGCACCATCACCACTTGTACGGACCCCATCCGGCGCAGCAGGTGGAGCAGCAGCCGCAGGGAGACCGAGTCGGCGAAGTGGACGTCGTCGACCAGGATCACCAGCGGGCGGGTCCGGGCGAGCTCCAGCAGTGCTCTGCTTGCCTCGTGCACCAGCAACGCGCCGGGCTGCTGGATGGTTCTGGAGCCGGCGGGCCCGTCCGGCTCGGCGAGCATGGCCGAGGTGATCATCCGTCGGATCCGCTCGGTGAGTTCGGCGGGCAGCCCGGGGCTCTGGAAGAGCTGGTCGATCAGCCCGGCCGGCAGATCACTCTCGGTCCGGGAGCCGGTGGCGGTCAGTATCAGTGCGCCGGAGGCGGCCACCCACTGCGCGAAGTCGCACAGCACGCTGGTCTTACCGCAGGCCAGACTGCCCTGGATCAGGGCGAGTTGGCCGCCGCCGCCCTCCGTGCTGGCGGCCAGGACCTCCTTCAGCAACCCCAGCGCGCTTGAGGAATCGACGTCTCTCACGACATGCCCCCGTTGATGTGTGTGATGGGAGAGGATCTTCAGGGTGTGCGGAACCGGCGGCCCGGCCCCGGACGGGCCGCCGGTGGCACGGGTTCGGGCGGCGGGCGTGCCGCAACCCCGCGGCGGGGCGTGGCTGCGCCGGCTCGTTGGGGCGCGTGCATCGCGGGTGGCAGCCACCAGGGTGGCCTGCGCAGGCGGATGCCAGGTATCCGGACGGGAAACGGGGAGCGGGGGAACAGAGCGGGTGCCGGGTGACCGGCGGGGCAGGCCCTGCCGCGTGGTCGCCGGGGCGCGGCGGCGGTTCGGGAGCGGGATCGTTCTCAAATGCCGCGGATTCCCGACGGCTCGGCGGAGGAGGGGCAGAGGGTCGGCGCGATGGCCGTGGCGGGCCCGGCCGGCGGTCGGGCGGAGGACTGGGAGGGGGCCGCGGGCCGGGCTGTCCCGGCCGGTGTGTCGCGCCTTGAGGTGGTGCTGTCCAAGAGATCCCCCCGATGGCGAACGCCGACACCGCACAATGCGCATCGCGTCCCGGAGACCGGTCCCGGTACTGGGAAGCGCGCGTTCATGATGTCCTTGCGGACTCTATGCGAGTAGATGCTAAGGGGTGAATTCGCGATGTCAATCCTGCCTATTCGACGGGTGCCCGGGATCGGTGGTGGATTAGATGAAGGCCTGGGCGAACTATGGCGGTGCGATTGCACCGTGACTCCATTCGAGGGCCCCACGCGTGCCCCTCCCGCGTACGCCGGCGCACGTCACGGGCCGGGAGTGCGCCCTGGACCGCCGTCCGGTGACAGCGGGGTCGGCCTGGCCGAACCGCCCAACTCCCGCGACTGTGAGGGGCAGTGGTGGGATCCGGCGTCGGCGGATCCGCCCGCCCGTGGCCGCAGCCGCCGGGTGGTCCAGTACCCGGTCCGGTGCCGGGCGGCCCCGGGCGTCCGGGGGGAATTCCCCGCTCGCATCGGCGTTCTGAGAATGTTGTCTCACTTCTCGGTGGCGGGAATGGGCGGCTTTGTTCGGCCGACGTGGCTGAATGCGGGCGCCCGACGGTACCGGTCGATCTCGACGCCGGTGCTCCGCGGACCGTCAGCTGCGCCGCGAGGGCACACAGGTAGGCGGTGCAGGATCCGAAGCGGGGTGTCTCGACGGGGGGAGTTGTGGGGTGACCGGCGTTGCTTGCCGCCCACCGGCGCGGGGGGTTCGCGGCCGGTGGCCCGGTTGGAAGTGACCTGGGCGAGACGTTCCCGGAGTCGGCCGGTGATGGTGCCGGGGGTGGCGGTGATCGAGGCAGTGCCGTGGCGGCGGTACTCGAACTCGTGTCGGGCTGCGTCCTTGAGCCCCCCAGTCGCGTTCGGCGAACTGCCCACGCCACTTGCGGACGGTGTTCCCGCGCACGGCCAGGGTGAAGACGATCGCCTCGTTGCCCGTCAGCAGCGGCTGGCGCGATCCGGGCCCGGAGTACCTGCCGGGCCAGTGCTTTCGCCGAGGCCGCGACCCGCAGCAGCATCTCTCGCGACTCGGCGTCCAGTTCCACGACCACCGGCGTACCCCGGCCCGATCCCCGACTTGAACACCTCTTGCATGGGTAGCGCAGGCACAGACCGGACGTCAGCCGGAGAACTGGCGCGGGCTGCGGTCCGGGGGACACGTCGGGGTAGGGCGGTGTCCCCGCCCACCGCGTTTCGCCGCCCAGTACGGCGGTCCGCGCCGTCCCCGAGCTGACGGTGGAACTCGTCAGGACCGACCTTCGCGGAATTCGGCACCTGTGGTGTCAAGGGCACCCTGGACAACAGCCGAAGCCTCTACCTGCCCTGGCGAAGGCCGGCGCCTTGTGGGCGTCGGGCTCTCCCCGGACCACGTCGAGATCGCCGAGCGGTGGCCGCGAGCAGAACGCCTCGGCCTCGCCCATGGCATCACCTGGTCCGACGGCATCCGGGTCCCTGGCCACCGGACGGCGATCGAACGGTTCACCACCTGGCTCGACGCCTGGCTCCCGTACGAGCGCGGCGGCCTGCGGTGGCCGGAGGCCGGGATCCCCGCCGGTCGCACCCGCCAGAAGATCCCGCTGCGCCCGTCCTGGTGCTACAGCACCGGGGAATCGCCCACGCCCGGCCGGCAGAACGCGCTCCGCTGACCTGCCTCACCGACGACCGGAATCGGGCCAGGCCGGCCGAAGACAGCCTGGCATCACCCGAACGGACAGCGATGCGCCCCACCAACGCCGTCGAAGGGCCGCTCCGCGAACCCCGAAGGGCTCGCCATCGTGGGCGGTGCTGCCAGAGCTGGTGTTTCGGCGACAGCGCACTAACATGAGCAACCCTCGTGTTTTTGTGATCTCATCGATCGCCATCGTGAGCAGGGAGTCAGACCATGCCGAACCGACTCGATCTCCCGTCCGACTTCCGCTGGGGCGTGTCCACCGCCGCCTACCAGATCGAGGGAGCGGTGGACGAGGACGGGCGCGGCCCGTCCGTCTGGGACGTGTTCGCTGCCCGCCCGGGTGCCGTCCACGACGGCCATACCGGGGCGGTGGCCTGCGATCACTACCACCGCTACGCCGAGGACATCGCCCTGATGCAGGGCCTCGGCCTGGACGGCTACCGCTTCTCCATCGCCTGGCCCCGCATCCAGCCCACCGGCGCCGGTCCGGCCAACCCGGCCGGGCTCGACTTCTACGACCGCCTCGTGGACGCCCTGTCGGCGGCCGGGATCACGCCGCTGCCCACTCTCTTCCACTGGGACCTCCCGCAGGCCCTGGAGGACAAGGGCGGTTGGCTCGCCCGCGACACCGCATACCGCTTCGCCGAGTACGCCGCCCTGGCCGCCGACCGACTCGGCGACCGCGTGCCCGCCTGGATCACCCTCAATGAGCCCTTCGTGCACATGGTCTACGGTTACGCCCTGGGCATCCACGCCCCCGGCCGGGCCCTGATGCTCGACGCCCTGCCCGCCGCCCACCACCAGATGCTCGGCCACGGCCTGGCCGCCGCCGTGCTGCGCGAGCGCGGCCTGGACGTGATGATCGCGAACAACCTCACTCCGGTCCGCCCGGCGAGTCCTTCGGAAGCCGACCAGGCTGCCGCGGCGGCCTACGACGCCCTGCACAACCGGCTGTTCACCGACCCGCTGCTCCTCGGCCGCTACCCCGACCTGTCGGCCTTCGGCCTCGGCGACGACCTCGGCGGCTGCGTCCGCCCCGGAGACCTGGACCTCATCGCCGGCCCCGGCCTCGACGCCCTCGGCGTCAACTACTACAACCCCACCCGCATCGCCGCCCCCACCGACCCCGGCCTGCCCTTCAGCGAAGCCCCGATCGACGGCGTCCCCCGCACCGCCTTCGACTGGCCCGTCGTCCCCGACGGCCTGCGTGAACTCCTCGTGGGCCTGCGCGACCGCTACGGCGCCGCCCTCCCGCCCATCACCATCACCGAGAACGGCTGCTCCGTCGCCGACGAACCCGCCCCCGACGGCACCGTCCCCGACCCCGACCGGATCGCCTACCTCGCGGGCCACCTGGACGCCCTCGCCGCAGCCGTCGCCGAAGGCGTCGACGTGCGCGGCTACTACGCCTGGTCCCTCCTCGACAACTACGAGTGGGCCGCGGGGTTCAGTCAAAGATTTGGCCTTGTCCATGTCGACTTCGACACGCAGAAGCGCACCCTCAAGGCGTCGTACGCCTGGTACCGAGACCTGATCGCCGCCCACCGGGCACGGAGTGAGAGGCAGGTCACGCGTTGTTCCTCGGCGGGACGGTAGACGGGAATTCCGGCCGCGCCAAATAGCCGTGCCAACGGATCTGGCAGGCTGTGTGGCGGAAGGCGGGGGACTTGCGAATGGTGTTGGACTCGCGAGTTCCGCGACTGCTCCGACCTCCGGGCCCGCGGCGAGCGCCAGCGCCACGTCCGGCGGCAGATCGGGGCAGGTGGCCGGCTTCTCCCGGTGCTCCACGGGACCGGCGGCGAGCAGGCGCGCCCACTGCGGCCGGTCGGCGCGATCTTCGAGCAGGGCGAGCGCGGCGCGCGGTCGTACGGCGGGGCCGACGTCGTCGGCGCTGAGGCGGCCCGCGTACGCGAGCCGCAGCGGGCCTCCTCGTGGCGGGCGGCCAGCGTCGTCACCTGCGGCACGGCCGAGGTCCGGGCGGCCGGCCAGGACCTCGGCGAGGTCGGCGTCCGCCACCGCGATCAGCCGGTCGACCAGCACCCGGCAGTGGCCCGGGCACGTGCCGGCGGACAGCCCGGCACCATCGCGAGACCGACCAGGTCCTCACCGCCGCCATCGACGGCATCCGCGTCGGTGCCACCAGCCTCCTGTCCATCGTCACCGGCGACCGTGACCGCAGCCGGAACGACATCACCGCCGCCGAACGCAGTCTCTTCGACCGGACCCTCACCGGTGACACCCGCCGCCACCTCGCCTCCCGGATCCGCCAGGCCGGTGAGCTCGTCGAGCGGATGAACGGTCACCTCGAAGGGTCCGCACCGCCTCGCGGGTGGCCGTTCGCCCGGTGTGGCAGATCCACCCCGACCTGCCGGCCGGCACCCGGACAGCCCGTGAACTCCTGCTCAAGGACCCGGCCCGGATCACCGAGGCCGACGGCGAGGCCCTGCACGCCTTCTTCCGGGGCCGCATCGAGGAGGCCAAGGCCCGCAAAACCGCGGCGACATGGGAGGAACAGCTCGCCGAGGTCCTCGACTACACGGCCTGGCACCAGTTCGTCGTCAAGCTGGACCGGGCCAACGGCTCCGGATGGCAACTGCTCACCAAGAAGCTTCACGGCGCGCTCTCGGGAGGTGAGAAGGCCATCGCCCTCCATCTGCCGCTGTTCGCCGCCGTGGCCGCCCACTACGAGGCGGTGCCGGAGTCCCCGCGGCTGATCCTGCTCGACGAGGTCTTCGTCGGCGTCGACACCGTCAACCGCGGACAGGTCTTCGGCCTCCTCGCCGCGCTCGATCTCGATCTGGTGCTCACCTCCGACCATGAGTGGTGCACCTACCGCGAACATGACGGACCGCACCTCTCTGGATCTCCCCGAACTCCGCCCCCTCTGGTCGGCCGTCCACGACCGCCTCTCGACCGGCCGTCCCGTCAGCCGGGTGCGGTCCGGACCGTTCGACGAGGCCGGCCGGGAGGCGTTGGCGGACCTCCTCGGACTCGACCGGCTCCCCGGCGCCGAACCGACGGTCCTCCTCGCCGGACTCGACGGCGCCGTCCTGGACGTCTGCGGCCGGCCTGTCCGGGACGTGGTCGTCGCCATCCTCGGCCCGCTCCACGACCGGGCCGCCGAGCGTGAACTCGTGGCCGGCCGACGCGAAGCCCTCTGGGGGTGGCTGACCGGCCATGAAGTGGTCACCGCCCAGCCCGTTCTCATGGACTGGGTCGGCCACCCACGGGCCAACGGCCTCGTCGACGGATCACCCGACCGCACCCGCGACCTCCTGACTGCCGCTCTGACCGTCCTCGCCGCGCTCCCGGCCGGCGGCGAGCCACTCCCGGTCCTCGCCGCCCGCCTCCTCGACGGTGACTCCCACGCCCTCGATGACGGGACCCGGCTGTCCTCCCTCGTCCTACGCGCCCTGGCGGTGCCGTACGACACCGACATGCCGGACGCCGCCGAAGGACGACGTGCCCTCTGGAGTCGCGCCGGCGTGGCCGACGACGAACTGTCCGCCGGTGTGCTCGCGATCGGTCTCCGCCCCCAGGGGGAAAGCCCGGTTGCCCGGATCTCCCGCATCTGCGCCGGAGTCGGCCACCCCGTCAGCCTCACCCTCGCCCAACTCCGCACACCCGGTCACTTCACCGGTCCCGCGGGGCCGGTCCACGTCACCGAGAACCCCAGCGTGCTGACCCTGGCTCTACGGCAATTCGGCCATCGCTGCCCTCCCCTCGTCTGCACGTCCGGCCGGCCCAACACCGCCGTGATCCGCGGGCCGAGGGATACCATCAGCGCTTCGGCCTCGTCCACGTCGACTTCGAGACGCAGCGGCGCACGCCGAAGGCGATACTCCCTGTTCCGGTGCCTACAGCCGGCGGAACAGGGAGCTCAGTGTTTCGATCTCCTGCGCGGAGAGTTTGTCGGTGAGGTGGCGGCGTACCGCGGTGTCCAGGCCGGGCTGTACGGCGGTGATGGCCGCGCGTCCGGTGTCGGTGAGGGTGACGGTGACACCGCCGGCGCGTTCGCGGGTGACGAGTCCGCGCTTGCCCATGCGGGTGAGCTGGTGGGAGATGCGCGTGCGGTCCCAGCCGAGTGACGCGGCGAGCTCGCTCTGGCGCAGGCTGCCTCCCGCCTTGTTGAGGTTGGCGAGGATCGTCAGGTCCGGTTCGGACAGGCCCGCCGCCTCGGCGGTGTCCGCGATCACGCGGGCCCGGACGACCTCGTGGGCGCGCTTGAAGGCGCTCCAGAAATCGACGGGCTCGTACGCGACATCGGTCGTGGCCTCGTCCGGCGCGGCGGTCTCCCCATTTCGTGTTGACATATCAACGTGCCTTTTCTTAGTGTTGAGATGTCAACGCTAACAGGTGGCTGCGTCCTCGGCAGCCCCCTGCCGGCCGTGTCCACCCTTCCCGCCCCGCAGGAGGCACCGTGCAAACCCGACCCCTCGGAACCGGCGGCCCGCAGGTCCCCGTTCTCGCCCTGGGCTGCGCCGGCATGTCCGACCACTCCGCCCCCGCCGACGAGGCCGACGCCATCGCCACGATCCACGCGGCCCTCGACGCCGGCGTCACCCTCCTCGACACCGCCGATTTCTACGGCATGGGCCACAACGAGGACCTCATCCGCCGCGCCCTGCGCGCCGGCGATCGCGAAATGGCGCTGCTGAGCGTCAAGTTCGGCGGTCTGCGCGGCCCCGACGGATCCTTCGTCGGCATCGAGGGCCGCCCCGCCCACGTGAAGAACGCGCTCGCCTACTCGCTGCGCCGCCTCGACACCGGCCACGTCGACATCTACCGCTCCGCCCGCCTCGACCCCGACACCCCGATCGAGGACACGATCGGAGCCGTCTCCGAGCTGGTCCAGGCCGGATACGTGCGGCACATCGGGCTCTCCGAGGTGGGGCCCGAGACCATCCGCCGTGCCCACGCCGTGCACCCGATCTGCGATGTGCAGATCGAATACTCCCTGTTCAGCCGTGATCCCGAGGCCAACGGCATCCTGGCCACCTGCCGCGAGCTGGGGATCGGCGTCACCGCCTACGGGATCCTCGCCCACGGCCTGCTCACCGGCACCTACCGGCAGCCCGCCGGAGGCGACCCGCGCGCCCACTGGCTGCCCCGCTTCCACCCCGACAACCTCGTCACGAACCTCGCCCTCGTCGAACGGCTGCGGCCGCTCGCCGACGCGCACGGCATCAGCGTCGCGCAGCTCGCCACCGCCTGGGTCATCGCCCGGAACCGTGAGCGCGGCACCATCGTGGCCGTCCTGGGCACCCGCCGGCCGCACCGCGTCGCCGAGGCCCTGGCCGCGGCCGACGTCGCCCTGAGCGACGCAGACCTCCGCGCGATCGACGCGGCCGTCCCGGCCGATGCGGTGGCCGGAACCCGCTACGCCGCACCCCTCATGGCTCTGCTGGACAGTGAGCTCGGCCCGAATCCGGCTGCAAACGTGCAGAACTGACGGAACATCACCGTATCCGTCACACCCGTCTGCGGCATCACCCGCCGACCCGCACAGTCCGATCCCCACACTCCGATCCCGCGTCCACCGGTCGCGGATCAGAACAGGCTGCGAATCGTGAACACATCTGCGTCACTGCTCACCGGGCTGGTCCGGTCCGGGAAGCCGATCGGAGTAGGGATCATCGGGCTCGGGGCGCACGGCAGCTGGGCCGAGCGCTCTCACCTGCCGGCCCTGCGCGCGGTCCCGGGTTACGAGCTGAGGGCCCTGAGCACGAGTTCGAAGGAGTCGGCGGAGCGCTCCGGACAGAAGCACGGTGTCTCCCGGACCTTCGGGACGGCGGCCGAGCTGACGGCCTGCGAAGAGGTGGACCTCGTGGTCGTGGCGGTGAAGGTGCCGCACCACCGGGAGCTGGTGCAGACGGCGCTGAGCGCCGGCAAGAGCGTGCTCTGCGAGTGGCCGCTGGGCAACGGGCTGGCGGAGGCCGAGGACATGGCGCAGCAAGCGCGCAGCCGCGCTGTGCCGACCGTCGTCGGACTCCAGGCGCGGTCGCATCCGGCCCTCGCCCACGCACGGGATCTTGTGGCCGACGGCTACGTGGGGGAGGTGCTGTCCACGACGGTCGTCGGCTCCGGCGGTGCCTGGGGCGCCACCGTCGGCCCCGGCGATCACTACGTGCTCGACGCCGCCAACGGCGCGACGCTGCTGACCATCCCGTTCAGTCACACCCTCGACGGCGTCGCGTCCGTCCTGGGGGAGCCCGAGGACTTGCGGATCCGACTGGCGTCGCGGCGTACGTCGGCCGTGGACACCGACAGCGGGCAGCCCGTGCCCATGACCGCCGCGGACCAGGTGGTGGCCTCGGGGCGGCTGCCGGGCGGCGCGGTCGTCACCTTCCACTACCGCGGAGGCATCTCCCGGGGAACCAACTTCCGCTGGGAGATCAACGGCACCGAGGGCGACCTCGTCCTCACGGCCCCGGTCGGACATCTCCAGCTCAGCCCGGTCACCCTCGAAGGCGGCCGCGGAACGTCCCCCGGACTCGCTCCCCTGACGGTGCCGGAATCGTACGTTCGCGTCCCGCGACTGGACCCGCGCGCCGACGCGCCGCTCTACGCGGTCGCCCACGCCTACCAGCAGTTCCTGGACGACCTGCGCGAGGGCACCTCAGCGGTACCCGATTTCGCGCACGGCGCGGCCCGGCACCGCAGCATCGAATCCGCCGTGACGACAGCCTGACCGCAGGTGCCGGCCTCGGCGGATCGAGCGCGTCGGGGACAGGCTGTCCCGCTTGGTGCACCGGCATCGGGGACGCCCGGTCCGCGGCGCGGCCTGAGCCTGGCAGGTGAAACAGCGCGCCGGAGTACCCCCGAACCGGTCACCCGCCGGGATTCGGCAGGCCGGCTCGCCACGGCGGCGCGTACGAAGTGCGATCAATCGGACGCGAAGAGTAATGTCCGGGTCGAGAGCGGCCGCCCGTCGGGGGTGGCTGACCTGAGGCACAGGGGTATCCGATGAACGCACACGACGCCCGGGGCTCGACCCAGCTGCTGACCCGCCTGTTCGATGCCACGCCCTCCGACGCCGAACTGCAGGAGGCGCTGAAGGCGGCCCGGGAGGAGTACCGGGTGCTGCGCTGGTGGAAGCTGGGCCAGCCCGCGGTCGACGCGATCAAGGTCAAGCTCGACATCCCCCAGGAGCGGGCCGGCAGTGTGCTGACCGAGCTGGTCCAGCTGCACAGCGACAAGCTCCAGGTCACGGTCAACGCGTTCCCGTACGGCCTGCCCGCGCTCGACGGCGTCCTGGTCGACGTGACGATGGAACGCCAGGTCACCGGCTGATGGGCCCTGAGGGGGGTGCCGGTCCCACCGGGCCCGACGTCCGGGTCCTCCAGATCCACCCGACCCTGCGGTGCAACCTGCGTTGCCTGCACTGCTATTCGGCATCAGGGCCGGACCGGACGGAGGAACTGGACGTCGGGCTCGTCCGGTCGGTGCTGACCGACGCCCGGGCCGAGGGCTACAACGCGGTGGGCGTGTCCGGCGGCGAGCCACTGCTGTACGGGCCGTTGACGGCCGTCCTCGGCCACGCCAAGGGGCTGGGCATGGCGACCACCGTGACGACCAACGGCACCGTGGGTACGGAGGCACAGCTGGCCTCCCTGGGCGGGGTCGTCGACCTGCTCGCGATCAGCCTCGACGGGCTCGGCCCCGCACACAACCGGATGCGCGGTGCGCCGCGTGCGTTCGAGTCCCTCGTCCGGCGGCTGCCTGCGGTGCGAGCCACCGGGATCCCCTTCGGCTTCATCGTCACGCTGACCCTGCGCAACGCGGCGGAACTCGGCGAACTCGCCGAATTCGCCGCCGACCAGGGCGCGTCGCTGCTCCAGGTGCACCCTCTGGAGGAGACCGGCTCAGCCCGCGACCACCTCCCGGGCCAGGCGCCCGACGCCGAGGAACTGACGGTGGCCTTCCTGGAGGCGGCGCGGATCCAGCGCGAGTACGCCGGCCGGCTCATCGTTCAGTTCGATGCCGTCGACCTGGAGGCGGCCCGCGCCGAACCGGGCCGGCTCTACGCGGACGCGCCGGTGGCCGATCCGTCCGCGCGTCCGCTCGCGGACCTGGTCGGATCGATCGTGCTGGAGGCGGACGGGGTGATCGTGCCGCTCCAGTACGGATTCGGGCGGGCGTACGCGATCGCGGACGCCGTCACCGGGTTGCGGGCGGGCGCGGCCGCGTGGAAGGCCGCGACGTACCCGGAGTTCCGCGCACTCTGTGCGGACGCCTACGGCGCGCTCGTCGAGCGCGGTTCGACGGCGAGGCCCTTCATCAACTGGTACGGCGCCGTATCGGCGCTGTCCGCCTCGCACCGGGCACTGTCCCGCTGAGCGGGAGCGGGGCCGAACGCCATTTCGACGGCCGTTGGGGAAGATCAGCCGGATTGTCCCGATTGTGGCGGGGCGATGGCGGTGGTGCGGAGATTATGCGATTGAAGGCGTCCTCATGCGCTAATCTGAGTGGCCGTAGGCAATCTGACGCCTGATCAGGCACGGAAATGCGGCCGAATCTGTCCGCTCCGGATCGGCTGCAGTGCCATCTGACCTCTCAGGGGCGTGACGTGCATGGCTGACTCCACCGGCCCTACCGTGTCCGACGCCGAGTCGATAGAGATCGACCTCGGTGACGGCGCGATCGTGTACGCCGAGGTCCGCGGTCCCAGGTCCGGGCGCGACTCCGGGGACGCCGGTGCTGTCTCCGCCGTCGCACGGCACACCTTCGACGAGGTGCGCGGGACCATCCGGGCGGTCGGCCAGTGGGCCAAGGACACCGGGGCGAGCTGCGGTGACCCGTCCTCGTTCGAGGTGGAGTTCGGGCTGAAGCTCTCGGTCAAGTCGGGGCGGCTGGTCGGCGTGCTGGCCGAGGCGGGCGGGGAGGCGAGCCTGCTGGTCCGGCTCAGCTGGGACCGGGCCACTGCCGCAGCCGCAGCCACCGCCACCGCCTAGGACGGGCCGGGTGGTCACCGGGGCCGGAGCGCCGCACGACGCCGCGGTCTGGCTCAGCGATGCTGCCACGGCCTTCCTGGGCAGTGGCTTCTACGTCGGCCCGGGGCTGGTGGTGACCTGTGCCCACGTGGTGCACGGCCACTGGCCGGTCACGGTGCACGGGGTGTCCGGCACCGACGAGGCACTGTCGGCCGCCCTGTGGCCCCCGAGCCGGCCCGCCGGCGCTGCGTACTACCCCGCGCCCGACCTGGCGGTCCTGCGCACTCCCGTGCGCGAGGGGCAGCCGGTGGCCGTGCTCGCCGCGGCGGAGGCCCCGGCCGGCACCCAGCTCTCCGCCTACGGCTTCACCACGGCCACGGCCTCGGACGGTGTCCAGCCGGACAGCGCGCGGCTGACGGTGGTCGGACCGGCGGGCGCGTTCGTCCGGCTCGCGAGCGGCTGGATCCGCAAGGGGCTCAGCGGGAGCATGCTGCTCGAACCGGAGGGCGGCCGCGTGGTCGGCGTGGTCAAGGGAACCGAGGACGACCGCGACCCGGTGGGCGGGTGGATGACCCCGCTCGGCGGACTGCGGAGCGTGGTGGACCTGCCGTCCGAGCCCTCCGCAGGGCCTGCGCGCCCGACGGCCGGCCGCCAGGAGTGGGCCGACCTGCTGGACCGGATACCTGTGCTGGACGAGGAGCGGGTGCGCCACGACCTGGTCCGGCGGATCAACGACGCGCTTCCCCCCGACCGGGGGATCCGCCCGCGCGCCGACTCCCTCGCGGTGCTCCACCTGGAGCAGATCGCCGGGGCCTGCCTCGACAATCTCGACCCCTGCGCGGCCCTGGGCGCACTGGTCGGGGCGGTACGACGGCTGGCGGGCGGTCATCGGGCCGTGGGAGAGCTGACGGTCATGCTCGACGGGAGCTGCGGAGGCGGGGTCGGCCATGGGGCTTGAGGAACGAGCGGTGATCGCCCTGACGGGTGCGCTGATGGACATCCAGCTGCTCGCGAACACGGACCGGCGCGACGAACTGGTGCACAGCATCAGACAGGCGCCCGGCGTGCGGGACTTCCAGGCGACCCCCGACAACGTCGCGTACACGCACCTCAAGCGGATCGCCCGCGCCTGTGTCGAGCACCGCAACGCCCCGGCGGCCCGGCAGGCACTGCACGACGAGGCGCGTCGCCTGGCCGGCGGGCAACGGGCGGTCTCCTGGCTGGGGTTCTTCAACGCGGTGCTGGACTCCGGCCACCCGGACGCCTTCAAGGCGAGGCTGCTCGACGTGGGGGAAAAACTGCGCCTGGCCGGCTGGGGAAGCAGCCGGTCACCCGCCGAGCGGGACCCGCTGAGCGAGTTCACCCGACTGGTGGCCGGGGGGACCCAGGCACAGATCGGCGACTTCTGCGAGGGGATCGGCGTCCTGCAGCCGGGCGGTGACGGGGGCACGATCGTGTTCCCGCCCCGGAAGCCGGCGGCCCCGCCGGAAACCGGCGGCGGGCGCAGGCCGTGGCTCCTGCCGGCCGCCGGCGTCGTCGTCCTGGCGGTGGTGGCCTGGGCCGTCTTCCAGGCCCAGGCGGACCGGCCGGCCGTGTCGGTGCCGGTGGGGTGGGACGTGACCGTGCTCCAGCCGGACGCCACCGCCAGCGCCACCGTCGCCGTGCCCGACGGCCGCACCCGTCTGGTGCTGCCGCTGGACCTGCGCGACCCGAACCCGGGCAGCGGTGTCTGCTCCGGCACGGTGGAACTGTCGCTCGACGGCGAGCAGGCGACCGTCCGGCAGCTGTCGGAGGTGGTCCGTACCGCTCTGCCCGCGCACCGCAGCACGCTCACGCTGCGGCTGACCCTGCGAACGCCGCAGGGCTGTCAGGCGCAGCTCTACACCAAGGCCGTCAGCTTCGAGGACTAGGAGCACCACCGTGCACGCCTCACGACGTCTCCCGCTGCTCGCCGTCGCCGTCGCGGTGTCGCTGGCCCCGGCCGCCGCCTGCTCCTCCGGGCCGGACCGGCCGGCGCCTTTCGACGGGAGGGTCCAGGTCGGCTTCAAGACCGCCATACCCGGCATGTCGGTCCAGAACGCCGACGGCATCTTCCAGGGCTTCGAGCCCCGGCTGGTGGAGAAGGTGCTGGGCGACGCGGGCGTGAAGTACTCCGCCGTCCCGGTCTCGGCGATCAGCTGGCAGGACGCCCTGGTGGACGGGAACACCAACCACAACGGCGTCGACCTCGTGGTGGCGGACATCTCCGTCACCGACGAGCGCAGGAAGAAGTTCGACATGGCGGGCCCCTACCTGAAGACCCCGTTGGGCGCACTGACCTCGGCCGCGCACCCCGCTGCGGTCCGGAGGCAGGAGGACCTGGTCGCGCTGCGGATCTGCACCGTTGCGCAGACCACCGCCCGTGCCCTGGTCGACAACGAGATCAAGCCCAAGGTCTCGCTGGACGGCCAGAGCACCCAGCAGTGCCTGGACCACCTGGACGACGGCTCCGCCGACGTCTTCGTCTCCGACTACCTGCCGCTGCGCGGCATAGCCGTGAATCTCCAGGTGGACGGGCGGCTCCCCTACGCCATCACGGACGGGAAGTTCGGCAAGGTGCAGCTCCTGGCGGCCGCCCTGCCCAAGGGCCATGCCGAGGCCTGCACCTGGCTGCGCAGCCGGCTCGACACGTACATGAAGAGCCAGGAATGGGTGACCGAACTGCGGAGCAGTTTCAACTTCGGGCCCGACGTGACGGACGGCAACCTGCGTCAGGACTTCCAGCCGGTGACCAGCACGTCCGACAACCTCTGCGGGGGCTGAGCGGGGGCGCTCCGAACTCCCTTTCGTGCCTCGTGCGGGCATGTCACGTGCGTGTTGCCCCGTATTGCGTTTGCGATGCAGCTCTTGAGTGCCGCTGACCGGTGTGTGAGTGTGGGGCGGACGTCCGGTGACCTCCATCCGGACCGTGGAAGTCGAACCGCGCAGCTCAGAGCCGGGCCTGGCGCGGAGGACGGAGAAATCGGTGCCGTCGCACCTGCAGCCCCTTCGGAGGCTGGGATTCCTGACCATCGGGGTCTTCGACCCGGCCGACCCCGGCCTCGGACACGAGTCCACGCTCCGGATCATCGAACTCGGCGAGCACCTGGGATTCGACAGTGCCTGGGTGCGCCACCGGCACCTGCAGTACGGGATCTCCTCTCCCGTCGCGGTGCTGGCGGCGGCCTCGCAGCGCACCGACCGCATCGAGCTGGGCACCGCGGTCATCCCGCTGGGGTGGGAGAACCCGCTGCGGCTCGCCGAGGACCTGGCGACCGTCGACCTGCTGTCCGGCGGCCGGCTCAACCCCGGCATCAGCGTCGGACGCCCCGGGCAGTACGACCGGATCGCCTCCGCGCTCTACCCCCACACCGCCGAGGCCGAGGACTTCGGCTACGAGCGGGTGCGGCGCCTGCTGGACTTCGTCCGCGGCAAGCCGGTCACCGACTTCAGCGGGGTCGAGGGCATCGAGGTGTACTCCGACCGGGTCCAGCCGGTCTCGCCCGGCCTGGCCGACCGCCTGTGGTACGGCGCAGGGAGCCTGAACTCGGCCCGGTGGGCGGGTGAGCAGGGCCTGAGCCTGCTGACCAGCAACGTGGTGCGGGCCGAGGAGTCGGAGGACTTCGCCGAGATCCAGCGCTCGCAGATCGCCGCCTTCCGTGCCGGTCACCCCGAGGGCGCGCGCGCCCGGGTCTCGCAGGGGCTGGTCGTCATCCCCACCGACAGCGCGTCGGCACAGCAGCGTGCCAAGTACCAGGACTACGTGCTCAACCGGACCCCGCGCACCGCCGCCCCGCAGGGCCCGGCCCGGATGCTGTTCGCGCCGGACCTGATCGGGTCGTCGGCCGAGATCGCCGAACAGCTGTACGCCCACGCCGGGTTCCGGGAGGTCGACGAGGTCGTCTTCGCACTGCCGTTCTCCTTCGACTACGAGGACTACGTGCAGATCCTCACCGACATCGCCACCGGCCTCGGCCCCGCACTCGGATGGCAGCCTGCGCTCTGACACCCCGCCGGCACGATCAGGAGCCCTGCCGCCCGCGGCAGGGCTCCTGACGTTGTCCCGGGTCCCGGCCACGGGCCGGGGAGCGGGGCGCCGTCTCACCGGAGCGACGAGAGCGTCCCATCATGCGGGACGCTCCGCTCGCCCCTGTCGAGAACCTTGACGTGGCGCGAATGCGGGATGAAACTCCGAAGCAGGAATCGTCGAACGTAGGCGGGAGAGCCGTGAGGCGTGCGGAGCCGATTATCGATGGCGTGGCTCACGCTGTACGGTTCCTCCCGGTGTTGACATGCCGCCGCCACATCGACCTGCAGCGGGTCTGCAGCAGCATGGCAGGGGCGCCGGCCCCCCACGGCCCGGCAGCCGTTCTCGTCTGATTCCACCGCGGGCAGTCGCATGTCCTGAGCTGCGCCCTTCTCCCCCCACCCTCTTCGTTGTACGCGTGTGCGCGTACTGCCGACTCCTGGGAGACCCATGTCCGCTATGTCCCCGTCCGCCGTACCCTCCCTCCGCGGACGGATCGGCCACGACGCCCGCAGCGGGTACTTCCCCGCGCCGCACCGCTACCGGCTCCACCTGACCCTCTCGTGCCCGCACTGTCTGCAGATCGCGGTCACCCACAGCCTGCTCGGCCTCGACGACACCCTGCCGGTGACCCTGCTGCCGGCGCTGCCGGACGCCGGCGCCGACGGCTACCTGGCACTGCTGCCGCTGTACGAGTCCAGCTCGCACCGGCACCCCGGGCCCGCCTCGGCACCGGTGCTCAGCGACGACTGGAGCGGACGGATCGTCAGCACCGACCCGGTCGAGATTCTCACCGACCTGGCCCGGCGGTTCCCCGGGCCCGACCTCTACCCGCGCGGCCTCGAAGGGGCGATCGGGGCCGTCCGGCAGCTCTGCGAACGGAGCATCAACGCCCCGGCCCAGGAGGCGGGCCGGTCCGACGCCACCCCGGACGCGCGCGCGGGCGCGCTGCGGAGCCTGTTGGACGGGCTGGCCGCGATCGAGGCCCGTCTGGAATCCCAGGAGTACCTGCTGGGCGAGGAGTTGACCCTCGCGGACGTGGAGCTCTGGGTGACCCTGGTGCGGCTGGACACCGTGCACCGCTGGCACCTGGACGCCGCCGCCGTGCAGCGCATCGCCGAGCACTCCCACGTGTGGGCCCACGCCCGCCGACTGGCCGGACACCCGGCCTTCGGCCGCCACCTCGACCTGGACGGCATCGCGCGCCGCCACCACACCCGCTGCCAGGGCGAGGAGGCCGCCGGAGCGGCGATCCAGATCGTGGACTGGGCGGAGCACGCCCAGCGGCGGGTGTACTCCGGCTGAGCGGGGGAGAGCGCCGTCCGCCGGACCTTGTCCACGACGAGGGCGGCGGACGTGCCGCCGCGCGGCACCTGCCGGTGAACTGCGCGGCGGTCCCCGGAACTCAGCTGCACGGTAAGGGATTTCGACCGTGCCGGGGTGGTGGGGCGTGGCGGTTTCGGTCGCCACGCCCCGGGGTGTTCGTGGTGGGCCGGTGTCGGGTGTCAGCCGGTGCTGCAGGACACTGTCGGCCAGGTGGTGCTGCCGTTCTTGGTGATGGTCATGCCCCAGTTGTTGCCGGAGCCGTTGGGGGTGGCGACGAGGGTCTGGGCGTCGGGGTAGGTGGCGGTGGTGTTCCAGGTGGAGCTGACCTTCTCGGGGGAGGGGATCTTGACGGTCACCTTCCAGGTGGTGGATCCGGTGACCGAGACGTTGAGGTTGTAGCGGTCGCTCCAGGAGGTGCCGGCGGAGAGTGTGGCGGTGCAGCCGTTGCCGGTGCCGCCGCCGGTGCCTCCGCCGCCGGTGGAGGTGCCGAGTGTGAGGTTGGAGCTGCCGCTGCTCTGGTAGCCCTCGGTGGCGAGGACTTCGTAGTTCATGGTGCCGAGGTTCATGCCGTATCTGGCCCATGCGTCGAAGTGGTTGCCGACGGTGATGGTTCCGCCGGTCCGCTTGGACTGGCGGACGCTCCAGTACTGGTTGAAGGTCTTGTTGCCCTCGATGGAGGGGGCGTTGTAGCGGGTTGTCTGGTAGATGTCGTAGGTGCCGCCGTCGGTGGTGACGGTGCCCTTGTAGGTGCCGGTGGGCTTGTAGGTGCCGTAGTTCTCGACGATGTAGTACTCGACGAGGGGGTTGGTGCTCCAGCCGTAGAGGGAGAGGTAGGCGTTGCCGCTGGTGTTCCAGGTGCCGGAGTAGGTGACCGGGTTGCGTGATCCGGTGCTCCAGCCCTTGCCGGCGACGAAGTTGCCGGCGTTGTTCCAGGAGGTGCTGTAGTTGCCGCCGCCGTTGAGGGACATCGAGGCCGCGCCGGTGCCCTCGGTCCAGAACGAGTAGAAGTACCCGCCGTCGGTGCCGGTCTGGTTCGTGGAGACGGTCGCCGCGTCGGCGGTGCCGGGCAGCAGCACGACGGCCGCGAGGGCCAGTACGAGGATGCGCGCCCTGCTGACCAGCCGCCAAAGGCGGCTTCTCGTGGTGCTCTTGGGGTGGGGGAAGCTCACGATGGTGATCCGTCCTGCCGATGGGTGGGGGTGTGGGGGTGGGGTGCGGGGGTGGGCACTGCCCTGCGCCGCCGAGGACCGGGACGCGATGGGGTGACCGGCCGGCGCCGCCGCATGACGCGGAACCGACTGGTCATCAACATCACTGCGCCCATGGGTGATTGGCGGTTTCGGCCCGGATCCGAGGCCGTTCGGACTTGTCGACGGCGACCAGGCTGGTCCGGGGTCGACGAGTTGTCAATACTTTCGGCTGGAGGAGCGAAAGTATCGATCTGCCTCAGCAGGAAAAGGCCATGGTCAGGGGCTTGGGATCCGTTGCGGGCCGGACGGCTCGGCAGGAGCCTCCCCTGTGTTCGATGATCCCCTGTAGTGCGGGCCACGGCTTGTGGCGTCCAACGTCCAAAACTTTCAGCGGATGAGCGAAACTTTCGTAATGGCTCAGCCGTCGCCCGGCAGGAGTGCGGCAGCCGGGCGGGCGTGCAGCACGCTGCCGTCGAGGGGGAGCGGCGCGTGGCCGACGAGAGTGAGCCCCGCGTCGGCGAGGAGCCGGGTGTAGTGCTCGGCGCGGCGTTCGCGGCCCCCGACGTTGCACCGCATGTGGAGGTCCCAGGCCGTGGCCAGGGAGGCCGAGTCGTCGGCGGGCAGCACGCGTTCGACGATGAGCAGGTCGGCGTCGGCGGGCATGGCGCGGGCGCAGTGGCGCAGGATCTCGCGACACCGCTCGTCGTCCCAGTCGTGCAGGATGCGGGAGAGGATGTAGACGTCACCGCCCGGCGGTACGTCCGCGAAGTCGCCCGCCCGGTAGGCGCAGCGCCCGCCGAGGCCGGCGGCGTCGAGGGAGCGGCGCGCGGCGTCGAGGACGTGCGGGCGTTCGAGCAGGACGCCGTCGAGGCGCGGGTGGGCGGCCAGGATCCGGCCGAGCAGGGCCCCGTTCCCGCCCGCGACGTCGACGACGGTCCGGCGGCCGGGGGCCCCGCTCGCGGCCGTGACGACGGGGTGATCGGTGAGCGGATCGAACATGCGTGAGCCGGCGGCCATGGACCGGTCGAACAGCTCGGCGAGTTCGGGGTGGCGGGCGAAGTGGTCGAAGTGGTTCTCGCCGAAGAGGTGGTCGAAGCCGACCTCCCCGGTCCGTACGGTGTGCCCGAGCGCGCCGAAGGACCGGTAGAACGGGCCGCCGTACAGGAGGGCCAGCGGCCGCATGGAGTCCGGGGCGTCCGCACGGAGCAGCGCGCCGAGTCCGGTGAGGCGGAAGCCGTCCCGTTCGGTGGTCACCAGGCCCAGCATGGCGAGGTAGCGCAGCAGCGCCGCCAGGCTCTCCGGGTCGGCGCCGACCGCCTGTGCCAGTGCCTCGGCGCCGGTGCCTGTCCCGGTGTGCAGGGCGTCGGGTACCCGCAGCTCGGCGAAGACGGCCAGGGCCTGGGTCGTCCACGCACCGGTCAGCAGGCGCAGGAGCGTTTCCGCAGAGTGCCGTGCGCGGTGCTCGTCGAGGTGGGTGGCGAGGACGTCCCGGTGGTCGCCGGGGACGTAGAGTTCCACCCGCCGGTACCCGGCCTTCGCATCGGTGGGCGCGCTGAAGTAGAACACCGTGCCGTCCTCGTGCGGGTTGTAGCCGCCGCCGTCGGCCGTCGCTCCGTGCCGCGCGAAGATCGCGCACATGCCCCGCAGGACCAGTGGGTCCGGCTGCTCGATCTCGAAGGCGAGGTGCGCCTCGTGCTCCCGGGCGCGTTCCTGCTCGGCGATCCCGGTGAGATCGGAGCCCGGCGGCACGGTGAGGGTGAACACCTCGACCGTCCGGCTCGTCCCGTCCGGGCCGGCCACGGGCGGGCGGAGGATGCGTACGTCGAGTTCCGCGGCGTCGCGCAGGTGGCGGGCGGCGAGCCGGTCCCGGACGACCACGCTGGGCATCGGGGGCGCGTCGGCGGACAGTCCGCAGCCGGCCAGTGCGGCGCGCAGTGCCCCGGGATCCGGCGGGAAGACCAGGAGTGCGGCGTGCGAGAACCGGCAGCGGTCCACCAGCGCCCGCAGTTCCACGGCGTCCAGGCCGGGCAGGAGGAGCGGCAGCAGGGTGGAGGCGTCCTGCTCCCGGACGAAGTCGGCCGTCTCGCCTAAGCGGTCGGCGTCGGTGGTGAACGACGTGGTCATGGCGGAGCGGCCTCGTTTCGGTAGGCGGGTGGTGGTCGGTACGCGGGGCATGGTCGGTACGCGGGTGACGGTCGGTACGGCAGACGGTTGCGGGACGGTTCTCAGACGCCGACGTAGTGGTCGGCGAACCAGTCCTGGCAGCTGCGCGAGGTGCTCAGGGAGGCGAGGCGGGAGCGGCGCAGGGAATCGTGGAAAACCGATTCTCCGTCCGGACCGGGGGCGCCGTGCAGCAGCCGGACCATCCACTGCGAGAACTCCTGCGCGCGCCAGATGTGGGCCAGGCACCGCTGCGAGTAGCCGGCGAGCCCTTCGGGACTGCCGTGGCAGAGGTCGTCGATCAGGGCGCGGGCGAGGATCTCGGCCTCCAGCACGGCGAGGTTCGCGCCCTTGGCCGCGGAGGGGCTCAGCAGGCTCGCGGCGTCGCCCGCGAGGAAGAGGGCGCCGTGGCGCAGGGGTTCGAGCACGTCGGACTCCAGGTCGACCACGGTACGGTCGACGATCCGGCCGCGGCGCAGCGGGCCGTAGTCCTCGGCGCGCATCCGGAGCGCCAGTTCGTCCCAGATCCGGCCGTCGGACATCGCGTCGGGCGATGTGCCGCGCTCGCACTGCAGGTAGTAGCGCGTGACCTCGGGGGTGCGCGCCATGTGCCCGGCGAAGCCCCGGTGGTGCACCGCGTAGCCCACCGCGTCCAGGCTCGGGGGCGCCTCGGCGAGCAGGCCGAGCCACGAGATGCCGTGGTCGAGACGATGGCGGCGGACGGCGCCGGGCGGGAGCGAGCGCCGTGCGGCGCCGTGCCGGCCGTCGCAGCCGACGACGTACCTGCCCTGCCAGCTGCCGGTACGGCCGTCGGCCTCCCGTACGGTGACGGAGGGGCGCGCGTCGTCCGCGCCCCGCACGGTGAGCGCCTCGGTTCCGAAACGCACCCGGCCGCCCGTGTTCAGGTACTGCGTCAGCAGATCCGTCACCAGTTCGTGCTGCGGGTAGACGGTGTGCCGCTCCCCGCGTCCGAGGCTGCCGTAGTCGAGGCGGAACCGGCCGTCCTCGGTACGGAACTCGCAGGTCGTGTGCTCCCGGCCGCGCCGGTGGAGGCCCTCGGCCAGGCCGTGCCGGTCCAGGATCCGCACGGTGTTCGCCGCGAGGAAGCCGGCCCGCGAGCGGGCCTGCACCTGCGTGCGGGTGGCGCGCTCCAGGATGACGCAGTCGACGCCGCTCGCGAGCAGCAGGTTCCCGAGCACCAGCCCGGCGGGTCCGGCGCCGAGGATGACCACGTCGGCCCTGTTGCCCAGTGTTCTGGTGCTCTTACTTTCCGTCACGGAAATGGATCATAGACAGTGGCAAACGTCGAGAAGGAAAGGATTCACCCGTACGGACGCTGCGGGCCTGCGGCGAGGATCGGGTGGGGCCCGGCGGCGGCAGTGCCCCGCCGCCCGGCCGTTCGGTCGTGCATTCAGCGCCCCGGCGGTGCTTCTGAGTGGGCATCAGCTTGGTCGACCCGCCCTCGCGGTGGGTGGGGTTCCTGGGAGAATCACCCCGGCAGACATCGGTTTCTCGTGATTCGGCAGGACCATTGCTCATGGAACCCCTCGAAGTCGGAGATCCGCGACAGGTGGGCCCGTACCACCTGCTGGGGCGGCTCGGTCACGGCGGGATGGGCCGGGTGTTCGTGGGCCGGTCGCGCGGCGGCCGCGTGGTCGCGGTGAAGGTGGTCCACCCCGAGATCGCCGGCGACGCGCAGTTCCGCCGCCGCTTCGCCCAGGAGGTCGCCGCCGCGCGGAGCGTCGGTGGTTTCTACACCGCCCAGGTGGTCGACGCGGATCCGGGGGCCGATCCTCCGTGGCTGGTCACCGCCTACGTTCCCGGCCCGTCGTTGCAGCAGGCGGTCGATGCGCACGGGCCGTTGCCGGCTTCGGCCGTGACCGCCCTGGGGGCCGGACTGGCGGAGGCGCTGACCGCGATCCACGGCGCGGGTCTGGTGCACCGTGACCTCAAGCCCGGCAACATCATCCTCGCCGACGACGGCCCCCGTGTGATCGACTTCGGCATATCCCGTGCGATGGATGCGACCCACGCCTCGACCACCATCGTCGGAACTCCCGGGTTCATGTCCCCCGAGCAGGTGAGGGGGCTGGGCGTCGGGCCCGCCGGCGACGTGTTCGCGTTGGGAGCGGTGCTCACGTTCGCCGCGGCCGGGCGCGGCCCGTTCGGTGCGGGGACGGTCGAATCGATCGTCTACCGGATCGTGCACGCCGCCCCCGACCTGGCCGGGGTGCCGGCCCCCCTCGTCGAGCTGGTCGCCGCCTGCCTGGCCAAGGACCCGGCGCAGCGGCCCGGTCTGGCCGACGTCCTGAACCGGCTGGCAGCGCCCGCTGTCACGGCCGGCGCCTGGGTGCCGCCGGCCGTCACCACGATGATCATCGAGCGCGGGAGCGAGCTGTCGGACCGTCTGGACGGGCTTCCGGCGACTCTCGCGGCTCCCGATCCGCCGGCCGTCCGGACGGTGTCCTCGGCGTACGCCCCCGTTCTCCTCCCGCCGGAGGCGCCACGCAGGCCGCACCCGCCACGCCGCACCGCCCTGCTCGCCGCGGTCGCGGTGTGCGCCGTGGCGCTCGTCGCCGGCGCGGTGGCGGGCATCAGGGGTGCCACGGCCCACCACGGTGACCGGGCCCAGGGCGGCACGCCTTCTCCGTCGCACACCGGCGCCGCGCCGCTGCCGACGTCTCCTGCGAGCAGCCGCGTCACATCGTCGGCAGCTGCCCCGCACAGCCCGGCGGCACTGCCGGACCTTCCTGCGAAGAGCCCCGTCGCACCGCCCGACTCCGACCCGCGTCAGGTCACCAACACCTTCAGCGGACTGTGCATCGACACCGACGGGCCGCAGCGGGCTGGCGTGAACGTCCGTATCAGCGACTGTGGCAACTTCAGTGGCCAGAGCTGGAGTTACAGCGACTCCGGGCACTACCTCGTGAACGCTCCCAGCGGGCTGTGCCTCGACACCGCGGGGGCCCCGGTCACCGGACTCGGCCTGGAGCTCAGAACGTGCGGGAACTACAGCGGCCAGCAGTGGGAGTACGACGCCGTCAATCACCGGTTCACCAACCTGCCGAGCGGCCTGTGCCTGGACACGGCCGGCCCTCCGGCCAACCACGTCAAGCTCGTGCTCAACCCGTGCGGGTACTACACCGGTCAGCTGTGGCAGTTGTGACCAGGTGTCCGGGCGGACCGCCCGGTGTGGTGCTCGGGCGGTCCGCTCGGTCGTGGCGCGCCTAGCCGGCCGTCGTGGGCTGGCGGACGGGCCGGGAGGGGGCGTCCTGGGCCTCGCCCGGCAGGGCCCGGAGGATCGCGTCCACGCTCTGCTTGGCGTCCCCGAAGAGCATGCTGCTGTTCCCGCGGAAGAACAGCGGGTTCTGCACACCCGCGTAGCCGGACGCCATCGAGCGCTTGAAGACGATCACCTGCTCCGCCTCCCACACCCGCAGCACCGGCATGCCGGCGATGGGGCTGGACGGGTCGTCGGTGGCGGCCGGGTTCACGGTGTCGTTGGCGCCGATGACGAGGACGACCGAGGTCTTGGCGAAGTCGTCGTTGATCTCGTCCATCTCCAGGACGATGTCGTACGGCACCTTCGCCTCGGCCAGCAGCACGTTCATGTGCCCCGGCAGGCGTCCGGCCACCGGGTGCACGCCGAAACGGACCTCGACGCCGCGCTCGCGCAGCCGCCGGGTCAGCTCCGCCACCGGGTGCTGGGCCTGGGCCACGGCCATTCCGTAGCCGGGGGTGATGACCACGGTCCGGGCCTGTGCGAGCAGCCCCGCGGTCTCCTCGGCGCGGATCTCACGGTGCTCCCCCTGCTCCTCCTCGCCGCTCGTCGGGGCCTCGATGCCGAAGCCGCCGGCGATGACCGAGATGAAGGAGCGGTTCATCGCCCGGCACATGATGTACGACAGGTAGGCGCCGGAGGAGCCGACCAGTGCCCCGGTGACGATGAGCAGGTTGTTGTCGAGGAGGAACCCGGCGGCGGCCGCCGCCCAGCCCGAGTAGCTGTTCAGCATGGAGACGACGACGGGCATGTCGCCGCCGCCGATCGAGGCCACCAGGTGCCAGCCGAGGGCCAGCGCCAGCACGGTCACCGCGACCATCAGCCCCAGGCCCGGGCTCGCGGTGAACCAGGCGGTGAGCCCCGCGAACGCGGCCAGCGCCCCCAGGTTGAGGGCGTTCTTGCCGGGCAGCGTCAGCGGGCGCGAGGCGATCCGGGCGGACAGTTTGAGGAAGGCCACGATGGAGCCGGTGAAGGTGACCCCGCCGATGAAGATGCCGATGAAGACCTCGGCGTGGTGAATGCCCAGCAGGTCGCCGGAGACCAGGATCTGGGCCGAGCCCTGGGACTCGACCTCCAGGTAGCCGTTCCAGCCGACCAGGACGGCGGCCAGGCCGACGAAACTGTGCAGGACGGCGATGAGTTCGGGCATCTGCGTCATGCCGACCCGCCGGGCCTGCCACAGCCCGGCAGCGCCGCCGATCACCATCGCGAGGACGATCAGGGCGACCGCGCCGGCGGTGATGCTCTGCGCCGCCAGCACGACGGTGGCGACCAGGGCCAGGGCCATGCCGGCGATGCCGTAGATGACGCCGGCGCGCGAGGTCCGGTGCTGGGACAGCCCGGCCAGGCTGAGGATGAACAGCAGGGCGGCGACCAGGTCTGCGGCGTGGGACGCCGTCGTGGAAGTCATCGGGCTCAGCGCCTTTCCGGGGCAGTCGAGAACATGCTCAGCATGCGGCGGGTCACGGCGAAGCCGCCGAAGATGTTCACGCTGGTCAGCAGCACGGCCACGAACGACAGCGTCGTCACGACCCAGCTCTCGTGCCCGATCTGCACCAGGGCGCCGATCACCACGATCCCGGAGATCGCGTTGGTCACCGACATCAGCGGGGTGTGCAACGCGTGGTGGACCTTGCCGATGACGTAGTAGCCGATGACCACCGCGAGCGCGAACACCGTGAAGTTCTCGGCGAGTTGGGTCGGCGCGAACGCGATCAGCAGGAAGACGGCCAGCATCCCCAGCCCGATCAGGCCGAACCGCACCGCCGGGGTGACGGCCGACTCCTTCACCCCCACCGGCGCCGCGGGGGCCGCGGGCGCCGCTGCGGGGGCCGCCGAGACGGCCACGGGCGGCGGCGGCCAGGTGACCTCGCCGGCCCGGACCACCGTCACGGCCCGCTGGACCACGTCCTCGAAGTCGATGACCAGCCGGCCGTCCTTGCCGGGAGTCAGCAGCTTCAGCAGGTTCACCAGATTGGTGCCGAACAGCTGCGAGGCCTGCGTGGCCAGCCGGCCGGCCAGGTCGGTGTAGCCGATGATGGTGACCCCGTTGCCGGTGACCACCGCCCGGCCGGGCACGGTGCCCTCCACGTTGCCGCCCTGGGCGGCGGCCATGTCGACGATGACGCTGCCCGGCTTCATCGCGGCCACGTCCTCGGCCGTGACCAGCCGCGGGGCGGCCCGGCCGGGGATCAGCGCCGTGGTGACGATGATGTCCACGTCCTTGGCCTGCTCGTGGTAGAGCGCGGCGGCGGCGCGGTCGTAGTCGTCGGAGGTCGCCTTGGCGTAGCCGTCGGTGCTCGCCTCCTGGACGACGTCCACGGCCAGGTACTCGCCGCCCACCGAGCGGACCTGGTCCGCGACCTCGGGCCGCGGGTCGGTGGCGCGGACGATCGCGCCCATGCTGGACGCCGCGCCGACGGCGGCGAGCCCGGCCACGCCGGCACCCGCCACCAGGACCTTCGCCGGCGGCACCTTGCCCGCCGCGGTGACCTGGCCGGTGAAGAAGCGCCCGAACACGTGGGCCGCCTCGATCACCGCGCGGTACCCGGCGATGTTCGCCATCGAGCTGAGCACGTCCATCGACTGGGCCCGCGAGATCCGCGGGACGGCGTCCAGCGCCAGCGCCGTGACGCCCCGCGAGGACAACTCCTGCACCAGCTCGGGGTGCTGGGCCGGCGCGAGCAGGCCGACGACGGTGGCGTCCGCGCGCAGGCGGGCGATCTCGTCGCTCGACGGTGCGTTGACCTTGAGGACCACGTCGGCCGCCCAGGCGTCGCCGATGCTCGCACCGGCCTCGGTGTAGGCCCCGTCGGTGAATCCGGACGCCGCGCCGGCCTCCGACTCGACGACGACCTCGTAGCCGAGGTCGAGCAGCTGCCGCACCGTCGCGGGTGTCGCCGCGACGCGGGTCTCCCCGGAGGTCGACTCGGCGGCCACGCCGATGCGCTGGGGTGGGTGGTGGGTCGGGACCTGTGCAGACATGTCTGGTGTCTCTCTCGTCGGAGGCGCTGTTGACCGGGCATCTGCGGCAGCGGGGGTGCTCTACTCGCTGGTCGCAGGAACGTACACCTACTCGGCTACCGGGGCCGAGACCGCGAGGCAGTGATTAGCCTCACTGAGTGAGCAGGCGGGCGGCCCGGCAGCGGTGCCGCCGGGCCGGGTCGGGACAACGGCCGAGGTGACGGCCCCGGAGACCACCGGCGGAGGGGCCGGAGACCGATCGGTGATCGTGATCACGAGCGGGGTTCGCCCGGATGACCGTCGGTCAGAACTCGCTGTTCCGGGCCGAGTCGGTCCGTGTCCGCCGCAGCCCGTACCGGCCCCCGTCCGTGTCCGCCCCCGTCCGTGCGGGATCTCGCCGACGAGGGAATGCGCCACCGAATCAGCACCTCAGGACCGGGCGCGTGCCACGGGACTTCACCTTCGCGAGCCGGCCGAACATCGCACTCCCCAGGTCGGGATCCGCGGCGCCGGCTCTCCCGGCGGGTCCGGTCGGATCCGTCTCGCGCCGGACGCCATGGCCGGCCGACCCGTAGTCGATCGCGCCGGGCTGAAGAAGTACTGAACCCGGCCGGGTCGTGCCGCCGGGTTGCCGGAGATCAGGGCAGGGTGAGGATGCGGGGGCCGTCCTCGGTGATCGCGACGGTGTGTTCGATGTGGGCGGCGCGGCTGCCGTCGATCGTGCGCAGCGTCCATCCGTCGGGGTCGGTGCGGTAGTCGTTGCGTCCACCGGCCATCAGCATGGGTTCGAGGGCCAGGGTGAGGCCGTGGCGCAGCGGGAAGCCGCGGCCGGGTCGTCCGTGGTTGGGGACGTGAGGGTCCTCGTGCATCTGACGGCCGATGCCGTGGCCGCCGAAGTCGGCCGGCATGCCGCAGTCGGCCTTGCGGGCGACCGTGCTGATGGCGTGGGAGATGTCGCCGATCCGGTGGCCGGGGGTGGCGGCGGCGATGCCCGCGTCCAGGGCCTGCTGGGTGGCGGCGATGAGTTCGAGGTCGCCGGGGCGGGGGGTGCCGACGGTGAAGCTGATCGCGGCGTCGCCGGTCCACCCGTCGAGTTCGGCTCCGCAGTCGATGCTGACGAGGTCGCCGTCGCGCAGCCGGTAGTCGCCGGGGATGCCGTGGGCGACGGCGTCGTTGACGGAGGCGCAGATCACGGCGGGGAAGGGGACGGGGGCGAAGGACGGCCGGTAGCCCAGGAAGGGGGAGCGTGCTCCGGCCCTGGCCAGAACGGTGCGGGCGGCCTCGTCCAGTTCGTGCAGGCGGACCCCCACGGCTGCTGCCTCGCGGACGGCCGCGAGTGCGTGGGCGACCACGCGCCCGGCCTCCCGCATCGCCGCCAGTGCCGTGTCGCTCTTGATCTCCACCATGTGCCGTGACTCCCCGCGATGCGATGCTGTCCAATACTTATACCGGTATTAGTATCACGGGTATGGTGAGAGTTCCTTTGAGTCCGCAGGAGCGGCAACGCGGAGAGCGCTTCGGGGCCCTGCTCCGCCGGGCCCGCGGCGACCGCAGCATGGTGGACGTGGCGGCGGCGGCCGGGGTGTCCGCCGAGACGCTCCGCAAGATCGAGACCGGCCGGGCCCCGACGCCGGCCTTCTTCACCGTGGCCGCCCTGGCCCACGCGCTGGGCCTGTCGCTGGACGAGCTGGCCGCAGCCTGCGCCGAGGAGGACGCGGACTGCGGAGGGCAGGCGATGTCGGCGTGAGCCCGGGCGGGCCCGGCCGCCGGGATCGGCCGCCCGGGGCGGGCGGCGGTAGAACGGCGGTGCGAGCGGGCTGCTAGGCTGCCGCCCTGGATGTGAGCGCTAACATCGCACCGAGAGGCCGTACCGAGGGCATGACCGCCGATGAGGCGTCCGCGGAGTTCCACGACTTCTTCGAACGCCACCACGCCGAGCTGGCCCGTCTCGCCCGTCTGCTGACCGGAGAGGCGGACGCCGCCGACGATCTCGCCGCGGACGCCATGGTCGCGCTGTGGCACCGCTGGGACAAGGTCCGCAGTGCGGACCACCCGCTCGCCTACGCCCGCGGGACGGTCGCCAACCTGGCGCGCGTCCGGATCCGCGGTGCGGTCCGCGAGCGGCGCCGCGTCCTGCTCTTCTGGGCCCGCCACCCCGAGCGCAGCGAGGACCCGGACGTGGCGGCCGTCGTGGACGTCCGTGCCGCACTCGCCCGGCTGCCGTTCCGCAAGCGCTCCTGCGTCGTGCTCCGGCACGCCTTCGACCTGTCGGAGAAGGAGACCGCCCAGGCCCTCGGAGTCTCGGTCGGTACTGTGAAGAGCCAGACCTCCAAGGGCATGGCGGAACTTCAACGGCTGCTCGGCACCAGCGCCGCCGGCCATCTCACGGGGAGCAGGAGCCGGTGACGGACGAACTGCGCGACCTGCTGCGCACGAGCGCCGAGGCCCAACAGCCCGACCGGGCCCGCATGCTCGCCCGGGTGGAGCGAGGCATGGCCGTCCCCGGGCCGGCCGCCCGCGGACGCCACCGTGAGCGCGTCAGGGCGCTGTCCTGGCCCCGGGTCCTGCTGGCGACCCTGGCCACCGCCGGCGCGGTGACCATGGGCAGCCTCGCGGTGGCCGCCATCGTCCGTGCCCCCGCTCCGCCGCAGCAGGCCGTCACGGCGGCCCCGGCCACATCCCGGCCGGCGGCCGTGCCGTCGCCTGTCGCGCCGCCCCCTGCTGTGCTGCCCTCTGCTGCGCCGTCGCCCGCTGCGCCGTCCCCGTACGTGCCGTCCTCGTCCCCGTCTCCCACGCCGTCCCCGTCCCCCTCCGTGGGCCGCCCGTCGGCGTCACCGACGGCCCGCAGCCACACCACGGACGGCCCGCTCTGGGCCGACGGTTCGGTCGACCCGCACAGCACCGACGACTGGGCCCAGAGCAACGTCACCCTCAAGACCAGCAGTCCGCTCACCGCACTCACCGTCGAACTGCGGATCGCCCTGACCGACGGGGTGAAGAACACGGGCAGCTGGCAGACCCGGCCCGCCGCCGACTTCGACGTCTCGGTCCGTGAGGACGGCGGGTCCCTGCTCTACCGCTGGACCCTCAAGCCCGGAAGGACCGTCCCGGCGGGGCAGCTCGTCCTCGCCGGTCAGTACGGACACGTCGCCGGCGGACGCGACGCCAAGGACGACACCTATCGCGCCGATGCCACGACGGCCGGCGGCAGATCCGCCGTCTGGGGTGATTTCGCCCGCACCACCTGAGCCTGCGCACCCTCACCGAGCGGGACTCCCGTGCGCTGCGGCGGTCCGGACGGGACCACCGGGACGCCGCAGCGCACGGGAGTCGGGACTACGGCCGGTAGGTGACGTCGGCCGGGGTGTAGAGGCAGGACGTGCTGTCGGGGCCGCTGCCGGCCTCCTTGGGTTCGCCGCTCGTCACGCCGGTGAAGCGCTGGCAGACGGTGATCTTCTGGCCGCTGTCACCGGCGATGGTGAGGCGCGAGATCTTCGCGGTGTCGCCGAGGTTGGAGTTGATGCCGACGATCTTCTTGCCCGGGACGGTCGCCAGGACGTTGTCGATCACGACATGACGGGCGTACTGGGTCTTGCAGTTGCCGCAGGAGCGGTAGAGCTTGCCGAAGTCCTCGACGCGGAAGTTCTTGATCACCATCGTGCCGGGGCCGTTGTGCTGGAAGACCTTGTCGGCGGCGCCGCGCGCGCCGCCGCCGTCGACGGTCATCACCTGGGAGGCCGAGGTGCCCTTGAAGGTGGCGGCGTCCTCGCCGACGTTCTCCCACCAGACGTTCTTCAGGGTGCAGCTTCCGTTGCAGTGCACGCCGTCGGCGGCCGGATCGCCGAGCACGACGTTCTGGAGCACGGCACCGTCGGCGAGTTCGAACATGGCCGGCTGGCTCTCGGACTGACCGCCCGTGCCGAGCGCGCCCTTGCCGACGAAGCGCCTGCCCCCGCCGTCGAAGAGTGCGCCGACCTGCTGGGTGGCCGTCAGCGGAACGTCGACGGTCGGCGTCGGCCACTCGGGGATCGTGCCGCTCGACGTGGGGGACGCCGTCGCGGTCGGCTTGGCAGTGGCAGTGGCAGTGGCAGTGGCAGTGGCAGTGGCAGTGGCAGTGGCAGTGGCGGTCGGCTTGGCGGTGGCCGATGCGGTCGCGGTCGGTGTGGCGCCGGTGCCGGTGCCGGTGCCGGTGCCGGCGGGCTTGAGGGCCCAGAGCTTGGCCGGCGCCGAGTCGCAGGAGTTCTGCTGCACCGGCGCGTCGGGTGCGGTCGAACCGTCCTTCACCGCCAGGCACTTGCCGCTGCCCGCGTTGACGAGGCGGTAACCGCCCTCCACCGCCGTCAGCGCCCAGGTCTGGGCGGCGGCGCCACCGGAGCAGGCCTCCTGCTGCACCGCCGCGCCTGCGCCGGTCTTCGCCTCGCGCACACCGGCGCACTTGCCGCTGTGCACGGCGACCAGCGTGAAGCCGCCCGTGGTGGTGCTCAGCCGCCAGGTCTGGCCGGCGCCGCCGCAGGCGTGCCGGTTCAGCTGGACACCGTCCGCGCCGGCGGCTCCCGGAACGTCCAGGCACAGCCCGCCGGCCGCGCTGACCAGGGTGTAGGTACCCGGCGCGGGGGTCGGCGCGGCGGCGTCCGCGCTCGCCCAGACACCGCCGGCCACGCCTGCCGCCGCCAGGGCCGCCGCGCTGCCCAGGGCCACGATCCTGGCACGCTTGGGGCGTATGGCTCGCTTGCTCACGTCTCACAGTTCCTTACGGGTGCAGGGACAGGGAGCAGGGCCTCCCGGTCCGGGGGCCCGCCCGGGCGCGCGGCCGACGGCCGTGACGGCTCGTCGGCTCGGCGCCTGTCTCCTGGTTGCCGCCCGCCTCGGAAAGGTTGCCGTGGCAGAGCGGAAATCTCCGATCCGCAGAAAACCCGCCCCACGGCGCCCCACGGCGACCCACGGCCCCGCGACCGGCCTGCCGGGCAGCGGGCGGGCGGGGCAAGGGGCATGAGGGGCCCTCAGGCCCCGCGTGGCGCGTGCGGCAGGGATCAGACCTCGGTGCTGATCGCCGGGGCCGGGCGCCCGCGGCCGGTGGCGTGCCGGAAGGCGGGCAGCGGCAGGCCGAGGCCGCCGGGGGCGTCGCCGCTCAGGGCCAGCGCGACCGCCGCCTCCTGCGGGAGGGCGCGCAGGCCGAGCAGGCCCGCGGACAGCCGGGCGGCGGCGCGGTGCCAGTCACCGGAACGCTTGAGCAGGGTGTGGCCGCTGCCCGCCACGGTGTAACCGCAGACGTGTGCGCCGGCCGCCCGGGCCCGGGCGGCGAACAACCGGGTGTCGGCCGGAGCGGTGACCCGGTCGCGGTCGCCGTGCAGCATCACGACGTCCCGGCCCTCCAACTGGGCGCAGGGATCGCTCTTCGGGCACCACGGGGCGAGGGCGACGACGCCCGTGACGTTGGGGTGGTCCGCCGAGCGCAGCGCCGCGCGGCCGCCCATCGAGTGGCCGACCAGCACGGTCGGGACGTGGCCCAGTTCCTCGGCGAGGTCGTGGAGCGCGGCGGCCGCGTCGCGGGCGGCGTCGGCCGCCTCGTCGTTCCAGCCGCGGTGGCGGTAGCGGACCACGCCGATCGCCACTCCCGCTCCGGCCGTCTCGCGGCGGATCGCCCGGACGAAGCCGGCCATCCGCAGCCCCGGCAGGTTCCACGGGCCCGGCTTCGCGAGGCCGTGCTCCTGTCCGCCGTGCAGCACGAGGACCGCCGCCGAGGGCTGCTCCGGGAGGACCCGCCATTCCAGCGCCCGGTGTCCGGCCACGCCGCTCCTGCCCGCCTGCCTGATCACTCTGAACGTTCCCGCCGTCGATCGCTTCGTGGACCGCAACTGTACGCGGAGCCCCGCCCCGGGCGTTCTGCTTCGGCCGGATCGGTCACGCCGGGCGGTCGCGCGGTCTCAGGCCGCGAGCAGGTTGTGCTGCCGTACCAGCCAGCAGATCGCCGTCAGCCGGTTCACCGCGTAGTCCCGTCCGGTCGGCTGGTCCCAGCCGACCTCGGCCAGTGCGTCGAGGAAGCCCAGTGCGTAGTCGGTCAGCTCCGCACGGTCCAGGGGCCGGGGCACCAGCTCCGGCCCGTGGGCGTACAGGCGCTCACGGATCTCGGCGGCGTGCTGGTCGACGACGGCGACGAAGCCCGGCTGGTGGGCGAACTCCGCCAGGCGTGGCGTGTAGGCGGCGACTATGCCGGTCAGCGGGCAGCCGGCTGCTTCGTCGGGGTAGGCGAACATCCGTCCACGGTAGGGGAGCGAACGATCGGCCGACGCGCACTTATGCCTTTTGAACATGAGACTTCCGCCACCCGGGGAGATCCGGTGGGGATCCGGCCGAACCGGACGGGCGGGCTTCGCCGACGCGACGGTCCGGACCAGAATGAGGCCCATGGATCTCCGCATCTTCACCGAACCCCAGCAGGGCGCCTCCTACGACACGCTGCTGCGCGTCGCGCAGACCGCCGAGCAGCTCGGCGCCTTCAGCGCGTTCTTCCGCTCCGACCACTACCTCAAGATGGGCGACGTCGACGGGCTGCCCGGCCCCACCGACGCCTGGATCACGCTGGCCGGCCTCGCCCGCGAGACCAGCACGATCCGCCTCGGCACCCTGATGACCGCCGCCACCTTCCGGCTTCCCGGCGTGCTGGCGATCCAGGTGGCGCAGGTCGACGCGATGAGCAACGGCCGGGTCGAGCTGGGCCTCGGCGCCGGCTGGTTCGCCGAGGAGCACGCGGCGTACGGCATCCCCTTCCCCAAGGAGAAGTTCGGGCGGCTGGAGGAGCAGCTCGCCATCGTCACCGGGCTGTGGGGGACCAAACTCGGCGACACCTTCGACTTCGAGGGCGAGTACTACCGGATCAGCGGCTCGCCGGCACTGCCCAAGCCCGTGCAGCAGCGGATCCCGGTCCTGATCGGGGGCCGGGGCCCGACGCGTACTCCGGCCATGGCCGCGCGGTACGCGGACGAGTTCAACCTGCCGTTCGTCTCCGTGGAGGAGACCCGTGAGCAGTTCGGCCGGGTCCGCGCCGCCGTCGAACAGCACGGCCGCAAGGCCGACGACCTGGTGTACTCCAACGCCCTGGTCGCCTGCGTCGGGAAGGACGACGCCGAGGTGGCCCGCCGGGCCGCCGCGATCGGGCGTGACGTGGACGAGCTGAGGGCGAACGGCCTGGCCGGTACGCCCGACGAGGTCGTCGAGACCATCGGCCGCTACGCCAAGGCCGGCTCGCAGCGCTTCTACTTCCAGATCCTCGACCTCGACGACCTGGACCACCTGGAGCTGATCGCCACCCGGATCGCCCCGCAGCTCGGCTGAAGCCGTGGGCCGGGTCGTGTCCGGGGGGACGGGCACGACCTGGGCCGGGCAGCAGGCCGTCCGGGCCCGGCGCGGGTGGGCGCCAGGCGTGCCGGAGCCGGCCGTGCCGGAGCTGGCCGTGCCGGTGCCGGCGCGTGCCGCCGCCGAGGACCGGGCTCCGCGGCGGCTACGGCCGGCTGATGGTGCGACAGCTGTTCAGAGCTTGAACAGCTTGGGGTAGGGCTTCGCGATCCGGACCTGTCGTCCGCCGAAGTCGATGACCACCGCGTCGCCGTCACCCTCGACACTGATCGCCCGGCCGAGGCCGTGCTGGTCGTGTGACACCCGGTCTCCGACGGCGAACTCCTTGAGCGGCGGTGGGGCGGCAACCCGGAACGGGCTGGTGGGCAGGGGTCGTCTGGGAGCAGCTGATTTCGTCATCCTTGCCAGTATGCGCCCAATCCGGGGCCCTCGGGCCGCCCGGGCCCCGGCTGGTTCGCCGGAGCAGGTGGCGGCGGGGTGAACAGTGCGGGCGATCGGAGGACCGACGCGTCACATCGCCCCGTTCGGGGCCCGGCCCTGCTACAGTCGAATTAGTTGCAGTTTTGGTTCCCATGAACTTTGTGTGCGCCTGCTGATTGACCGCAGGCGCATTTTTGTTTTCCCGGCTTCCCGGGCGGGTCATCATCGCGGCGACTCGGAATCCGCACAGTGCAGATTCCGGACAGTCCTCGAAGGAGAATTTGTTATGGCTAACGGCACCGTGAAGTGGTTCAACGCGGAAAAGGGCTTCGGCTTCATCGAGCAGGAGGGTGGCGGCCCGGACGTGTTCGCCCACTACTCGAACATCAACGCCAACGGCTTCCGCGAGCTGCTTGAGGGCCAGAAGGTCGAGTTCGACGTCACGCAGGGCCAGAAGGGCCCGCAGGCCGAGAACATCCGCCCGCTGTAGTCCTTCCGCCGGGCACCCGCCCGGCAGGCAAGGGGCCCGCACCGCGTTCACGCGCGGTGCGGGCCCCTTTCGCGTCCGGGCGCTGCTACCCGGCCGGGGCGTCCTCGGGGACGACGCCTTCGCGGGTCACCAGGCAGAACGGGTGGCCGACCGGGTCGGCGTACACCCGGTACCCGATCGGCTTGTCCGAGCCTTCGAGCAGCGTCGCGCCCAGTGCGAGGACTTCGGCCTCGGCCACGTCCAGGTCCTCGACCATCACGTCGACGTGCATCTGCGGCGGGCGCCCCGGGTCGGACCACTTCGGCGGGCGGAAGCCGGCGACCCGCTGGAAGGTCACCACCTCCGTGCCCGTCGCGCTCCGGAGCACCACGTAGTCGTCGCCGTCCTCCACCCGGGTGAGGGTCAGCAGCCTCTCGTAGAAGCCCGCGAGTGCGGACGGGTCGGGGCAGTCGACGACGAGGGAGAACAGGCGTCCGATCATGGCGGTCACTATCGCGCAGACGGGCCGGAATCTCCACGGCCCGGCCGTGGAG
>NZ_JBHUWW010000055.1:0-51953 GCF_042669755.1 Kitasatospora sp. NPDC057223
GCCCCGGCCGCCGGTGCCGGCGCCGTAGCCGAGGCGAGCGCCGCCGCGGCGACCGCCGCCACCGCGACCGCGCGGCGGCCGGCCGGCCGCCTGGTCCGTCGTGATCCGTTCATCGAGTCCTCCCCTGGTGGAGCTCCCCCCGACGGGCCCGGACCGGTGGAACGGCCGGTGCCCACCGTCGGCGAGCCGTCCCCTCGGCCGCCTGATCGGCCTCGGCTCCCCTCCAGCTTCGGGGCAACTCCGCTTCTCCGTACCGGATTTCGAAAGAGTGGCCGAAAGAGCGGCGGCCGGCCGCCGCCGTCCGTCCGGGCGCCCCGCGGGCGCGACGCCTCCGGGCGGGTGCGGGAGCCGACCGGGTGACCTCCGGGGTATGGCTGCGCGCCGCACGCCGGTTCGTGGGGGACGATCGCTGCCGGCGGGGCCGGCGCTCGGGCACCGGCCCGGACGGCTCCGGAGGTCGAGATGCGGATCCTGCTCGTGGCGAGCGCGTTCAACAGCCTGACGCAGCGCGTGTTCGTCGAACTGCGCGACGCCGGGCATCATCTGACGGTGCATCTGGCGCACGGTGACGACCCGCTGCGGGAGGCCGTCCGCTCGCACGCGCCCGAGCTGATCGTCGCGCCGATGCTGAAGGCCGTGATCCCCCGGGACGTCTGGTCGCAGCATACCTGCCTCGTCGTCCACCCCGGCCCGCCCGGCGACCGCGGGCCCTCCTCGCTGGACTGGGCGATCCACGAGGGGGCGGAGCACTGGGGTGTGACGGTGCTCCGGGCGGACGAGCGGATGGACGCCGGCGACATCTGGGCCGACGAGCCCTTCCCGGTGCCGCCGGTCGGCAAGAGCGACCTGTACCGCAACGAGGCCTCTGACGCGGCCGTCCGGGCCGTCCTGCTCGCGGTCGGCCGGTTCGCCTCCGGGACGTACCTGCCGCGCCCGCAGCACGGGCCGGGCTGGGACGTCCCCGATCACACCCGGCCCTCCTTCGGCCAGGACCTGCGCCGGATCGACTGGGCGGCGGACCGGACCGAGACCGTCCTGCGCAAGCTGCGGGCGGCGGACTCCCGGCCCGGCGTCCTGGACGAGCTCCTCGGCCAGGAGTGGTACCTGCACGGCGGCCACCCGGAGGACGAGCTGCGCGGGCGGCCCGGCGAGCTGCTGGCGACGCGGGCCGGGGCACTGTGCCGGGCGACGGCCGACGGCGCGGTGTGGATCCCGGAACTGCGCGCGCGGCGCCGGCCCGGCGGCCCGCCGACGTTCAAACTGCCGGCCGTCCTGGCCCTGGGCGGGCTGCTGCCCCCGCTGCCCGAGGTGCCCGCGCCGGCGGAGCCGTCCGCGCACCGGCGGACCTGGACGGACATCGACTACCGGGAGGACGGCCCGGTCGGCCTGCTCCGGTTCTCCTTCCCCGGCGGCGCGATGAGCACCGGCCACTGCCGCCGCCTGCTGGACGCCTACCGCCTCGCCTGCGCCCGGCCGACCTCCGTCCTGGTGCTGGGCGGTGGCCGTGACTTCTTCTCCAACGGCATCCACCTCAACGTGATCGAGGCCTCGGCCTGCCCCGCCGAGGAGTCCTGGGCCAACATCAACGCCATGGACGACCTGGTCGAGACCGTCCTGACCACCACCGACCGGCTGGTGGTGGCCGCCGTCGGCGGCAACGCCTCGGCGGGCGGGGTGGCCCTCGCGCTGGCGGCGGACGAGGTGTGGTGCCGGGCCGGTGCCGTGCTGAACCCGCACTACCGGCTGATGGGCCTGTACGGCTCCGAGTACTGGACGTACACCCTGCCCCGGCGGGTCGGCGCGGCGACCGCGCAGGAGCTCACCCGGGCCGCCCTGCCGGTGAGCTCGGCGACGGCGGCCCGGCTCGGCCTGGCCGACCGGGTGATCGAGGCCGCCCCGGAGGCCTTCGGACGGGAGGCGGAGCGCCTCGCCGCGCTGCTGGCCGCCGGCCCGCTACTGCAGCAGCGGATCGCCGCGAAGAAGGCCGCCCGTGAGCGGGACGAGGAGATCCGGCCGCTCGCGGACCACCGGGAGCAGGAGCTGGCCCGGATGCACCGGAACTTCTTCGGACCGCAGGAGCCGTACCACGCCCTGCGGTCCGCGTTCGTCGGCAAGAGCCCCGCACCGGGAACGCCGCCGCAGCTGCTCCCCGAGGCACTCGATCCGGTGCGGCGCCGGGCCTGACCCGCCGGCCGCCCGCTCCGGTTGCGATCAGCGCCGCCACCGCTTCGGCCGCGCCCGGCGGCATGTACCGGCCGAGGTGCTGCTATCAAGAATTGAGTCCGTCATGTCGGACTTGTCCCAGTAGTTGAGGAGGCATCCTCATGGGTGCAACGGATACCACCAGCACGGGCCGCCCCGCACCGCCGGGCGGCCAGGACCTGCCGCTCGTGCACATCCTCTGGATCAACGCGGGCCTGAGCTGCGATGGCGACTCCGTGTCGCTGACCGCCGCGATGCAGCCCAGCATCGAGGAGATCGTCACCGGTGCGCTGCCCGGCCTGCCGCCGGTCGCCGTCCACTGGCCGCTGATCGACTTCGAGTGCGGGCCCGTCCAGGGCGCCGACAACTTCGTCGAGTGGTTCTTCAAGGCGGAGCGCGGCGAACTCGAACCCTTCGTCCTCGTGGTCGAGGGCTCGATCCCCAACGAGAAGATCAAAGAGGAGGGCTACTGGTGCGGTTTCGGCGACGACCCCGCCACCGGCCAGCCCATCACCACCAGTGAATGGCTCGACCGGCTCGCGCCCCGGGCGACCGCCGTCGTCGCCATCGGCACCTGTGCCACGTACGGCGGCATCCACGCCATGGCGGGCAATCCGACCGGCGCGATGGGCGTGCCCGACTACCTCGGCTGGGACTGGACCTCCAAGGCGGGCCTGCCGATCGTCTGCGTGCCCGGCTGCCCGATCCAGCCCGACAACTTCTCCGAGACCCTGGTCTACCTGCTCTACCAGCTGGCCGGCTCCGCGCCGATGATCCCGCTGGACGACAAGCTGCGCCCCACCTGGCTGTTCGGTGCGACCGTGCACGAGGGCTGCGACCGGGCGGGCTACTACGAGCAGGGCCAGTTCGCCACCGAGTACGGCTCGCCGCAGTGCCTGGTCAAACTGGGCTGCTGGGGCCCGGTGGTGAAGTGCAACGTCCCCAAGCGGGGCTGGATCAACGGTGTCGGCGGCTGCCCGAACGTCGGCGGCATCTGCATCGCCTGCACCATGCCCGGGTTCCCCGACAAGTTCATGCCGTTCATGGACGAGCCGCCGGGCGGCAAGGTCTCCAGCACCGCGAGCACCGCGTACGGCGTGGTGATCCGCAAGCTGCGGTCCATCACCGCGAAGACCGTCGACAAGGAGCCCAGGTGGCGCCACGGCGGCGAGAAGCTGACGACCGGCTACCGCCCGCCCTGGTGACGCCCTGACGCCGTACCAGCCGGCCGGCTTCTCCGCCCGGTGACCACCCGACCCACGGAAGGCACGAGACAGACGATGGCACCGACGACGAAGACGGCCGGCGACGGCAGCGGCCTGACCGAGATGTCCTGGGATCCGATCACCCGGATCGTGGGCAGTCTCGGGATCCACACGAAGATCGACTTCAAGCAGAAGAAGGTCGCCGAGTGCTACAGCACCTCGTCGGTCTTCCGCGGCTACAGCGTCTTCATGCGCGGCAAGGACCCGCGTGACGCGCACTTCATCACCAGCCGGATCTGCGGCATCTGCGGCGACAACCACGCGACCTGTTCGGTGTACGCGCAGAACATGGCGTACGGCGTGAAGCCGCCGCACCTGGCCGAGTGGATCATCAACCTCGGCGAGGCCGCCGAGTACATGTTCGACCACAACATCTTCCAGGAGAACCTGGTCGGGGTGGACTACTGCGAGAAGATGGTCCGCGAGACCAACCCCGGCGTGCTGGACCTGGCCGAGCGCACCGAGGCCCCGCACGCGGGCGACCACGGTTACAGGACCATCGCCGACATCATGCGCTCGCTGAACCCGATCGAGGGCGAGTTCTACCGCGAGGCCCTCCAGGTCAGCCGCTACACCCGGGAGATGTTCTGCCTGATGGAGGGCCGCCACGTGCACCCCTCCACGCTCTACCCGGGCGGCGTCGGCACCGTCGCCAGCGTCCAGCTGTTCACCGACTACCTCAGCCGGCTGATGCGCTACGTGGAGTTCATGAAGCGCGTCGTCCCGCTCCACGACGACCTGTTCGACTTCTTCTACCAGGCGCTGCCCGGGTACGAGGAGGTCGGCCGGCGCCGCATCATGCTCGGCTGCTGGGGCAGCCTCAACGACCCCGACCACTGCGACTTCACCTACCGCAACATGACGGACTGGGGCCGGCGGATGTTCGTCACCCCCGGCATCGTGGTGGACGGCAAGCTCGTCACCAACGACCTCACCGAGATCAACCTCGGCATCCGGATCCTGCTCGGCAGCTCCTACTACCAGGACTGGGAGGGCCAGGAGCAGTTCGTCACCCACGACCCGCTCGGCAACCCCGTCGACCCGCGCCACCCGTGGAACCAGCACACCATCCCGGCCCCGCAGAAGCGCAACTTCGAGGACAAGTACAGCTGGGTGATGTCCCCGCGCTGGTTCGACGGCAAGGACTACCTCGCGCTGGACACCGGCGGCGGCCCGCTCGCCCGGCTCTGGTCCACGGCGCTGTCCGGCCTGGTCGACTTCGGGTACGTCAAGGCCACCGGCCACAGCGTGCGGATCAACCTGCCGCGCACCATGACCAAGCCGGAGACCACCTTCGAGTGGAAGATCCCGCAGTGGAGCAACGCGATCGAGCGCAACCGCGCCCGGACGTACTTCCAGGCCTACGCGGCCGGCGCCGCCCTGCACTTCGCCGAGAAGGCGCTCGCCGAGGTCCGCGCCGGGCGCACCCAGACCTGGGAGAAGTTCGAGGTGCCGGACGAGGGGCTGGGCTGCGGCTTCACCGAAGCCGTGCGCGGCGTGCTCTCGCACCACATGGTGATCCGCGACGGCAAGATCGCCAACTACCACCCGTACCCGCCGACCCCGTGGAACGCCAGCGTCCGCGACACCTACGGTACCCCCGGCCCGTACGAGGACGCCGTCCAGAACACCCCGATCTTCGAGGAGAACTCCCCGGAGAACTTCAAGGGCATCGACATCATGCGCGCCGTCCGCAGCTTCGACCCCTGCCTGCCCTGCGGCGTGCACATGTACGTCGGCGACGGGCGGACCGTGCAGAAGATGCACGTGCCCACCGGGCTGAGCGGGATGGGCGGATGAGCACGGCGACCGAGCCCGGCCGGGTGAACGCCGAGCAGACCGGACGCCGGGTCGAGGAGCTGCTCGACCGGCTGGCGGCCACCGGGGACGGAGCGGCCCACGCGGCCGCCGAGGACCTCGTCCGCGCCCTGATGGACTTCTACGGTGCCGGACTCGCCCGCACCCTCGCCCTGCTCACCGAGCAGGCCGGCCCCGGCTCGCCCGTCCTCGGCCGGCTGCTGGAGGACGAGCTGGTGGCCGGCCTGCTGGTGCTGCACGACCTGCACCCGTGGGACGTCACCGCCCGCATCGACCGGGCGCTCAGCACCGTCCGGGCCCACCCCGCCGAGGTACTGGCCTTCGATCCGGACACCGGCGTGCTCCGGCTGCGGCTCGCCGCCGACCCGGGCGGCGGCTGCGGCTGCGGGAGCGGCGACGCCGGCGCGCAGCAGGCCGTCGAAGGCGCCCTCGCCTGCTTCGCGCCCGAGGTCACGGCCGTCGAGCTGGAGCAGCCCGAACCGCGCGCCGCCGCACCGGTGCTGCTGCAGATCGGCCCCCGACCGGTGGAGGCCGGATGAACGCGCCCGCGCCGGCCCGGCCCGGCACGGCCGCCCTGCGCCGGCTGCGCGCGCCCGCACCGCCGCAACCCGAACGCTGCGAACTGTGCGGCCGGCAGGTGCCGCCCGGCCACCGCCACCTGGTCGAGACCGAGCAGCGCACGCTGGCCTGCGCCTGCCAGGCCTGCACCCTGCTGTTCGAGCACGGCGGCGCCGGCCACGGCCGCTACCGAGCCGTCCCCGACCGCTACCTGGCCGACCCCGGCCACCGGCTGGACGACGGCGCCTGGGAGCAGCTCCAGATCCCGGTCAGCACCGCGTTCTTCTTCCGCAACGCGGCCCTTGAGCGCCTGGTCGCCCTCTACCCGAGCCCGGCCGGTGCGACCGAGAGCGAACTCGACCCGCAGACCTGGGAGGCCGTGCTCGGCCGCAGCGCCCTCGCGGCCCGGCTGGAGCCGGACGTCGAGGCACTGCTGCTCCGGCGCGAACCCGGCGGCAGCGAGTGCTACCTGGTGCCGATCGACGTCTGCTACGAACTGGTGGGGCGGATGCGCCTGCACTGGCAGGGCTTCGACGGCGGCGCCGAGGCGCGCTCCGACCTCGACGCGTTCTTCCAACGCGTCCGGAGCCGGGCCCGTACGGTCGAGGGCGGTGCACTGCCGTGACCGAACTGACCTTCACCTGCACCGGGGTGCGCGCCGACCCGTACGCGGCCGGCCCGACCCTGGTCTTCCGGCTGCGGATCACCGCCGCCGACGACGCCCGGGTGCACGCCCTCGCGCTGCGCTGCCAGCTGCGGATCGAACCCGCCCGGCGGCGCTACGGCGACGGCGAGGGGGAGCGGCTCGCCGACCTGTTCGGCGAACGCTCCCGCTGGGGCAGCACGCTGAACCCGGTGCAGTTCGCCCAGGTCTCGCTGACCGTCCCCGGGTTCACCGGTGAGACCGAGGCCGACCTCGTGGTGCCCTGCACCTACGACATGGACATCGCCGCGTCCCGCTACCTCGGCGCCCTGGAGGACGGCGAGGCGCCACTGCTGCTGCTGTTCTCCGGCACCGCGTTCACCGGCGCCGCCGGGTTCCGGGTCGAACCGGTGCCCTGGGACCGCGAGGCGCGCTGTGCGATGCCCGTCGGCGTCTGGCACCAGATGATCGAGCAGCACTTCCCCGGCTGCGGCTGGATCCGGCTGCCGCACGACACCATGGACGCCCTGCTCGGCTACCGCTCCCGGCACGCCCTGCCCTCCTGGGAGGCGACCGTCGAGGCCCTGCTGGCGGCTTCCGCCGCGCCCTCCGGGCCGCGCCGTGCGCGGGTGTTCGCCAGACCCGTGCCCGCCGGACCCGTCGCACCCCTGCCGACCGAAGGGACCACACGGTGACCACCAGTACGGCCGGGCCCGAGGCGGACTCACGCTTCGCCGCCGCCCGCAAGATCGCCGACGCCGTCCTCTTCGAGGGCTACGTGCTCTACCCGTACCGCGCCTCGGCCGCCAAGAACCGGCTGCGCTGGCAGTTCGGCGTGCTCGTCCCGCCGTCCTGGGGGGCCGACAGCGCCGAACACTCCGCGCAGCGCACCGAGTGCCTGATGGAACCGCGCCGGGGGGCCCGCCTGATGGTCGAGGTGCGGTTCCTGCGCGCCTGCCGGCGCACCGTGGAACGCGCCCTCCCGGGCTGGGCGTTCGAGGCGACCGACGCGCTGGAACTGCCCGACCGGGTGCTCGTCCCCTGGGACGAGGGCGTCGAGGAGCGCATCGAACTCAGCCTGCCGGTCGACGAACTGGCCGGCGAGGGGGTGAGCGTCCCGTTCAGCCGGCCGGCCACGGAGGAAACCGAGATCGTCCACACCGAGGAGGGGCAGGTGACCGGACGCCTGCTGCGCCGCTGCGAGCAGGTGGACGGCCTGCTGCGGGTGCGGACCACCGAAGTGCCCGGCCCCTACGCGGTGCTGAGGCTCACCGCCGAACTGGCGAACGCCTCCGGCTGGGCCCCGCCGGAGGGCGCCGGCCGCGACGCCGCGCTGCCGCACTCGCTCGTCTCGGCCCACCTGCTGCTCGGCCTCACCGACGGGGCGTTCCTCTCGATGACCGACCCGCCCGAGTGGGCCAGGGGCGCGAGCGCCGAGTGCCGCAACGAGCACACCTGGCCCGTCCTGGCCGGCGAGCAGGGCCGCAGCGACGTGCTGCTCTCCTCCCCGATCATCCTGGAGGACCACCCGATGATCGCGCCCGAGAGCGTCGGCACGCTCTACGACGCCACCGAGATCGACGAGATCCTCGCCCTGCGCACAGCAACCCTGACCGAGCAGGAGAAACGCGAGGCCCGGGGCACCGACGCCCGGGCGGGCGCCGTGATCGACCTCGCCGACTCGATGCCCCCCGAGGTGTGGGAGCGGCTGCACGGCGCCGTCCGGGCCCTGCGCGAGATCACCGGGCCCGACGAGCCCGGCCCGGCGCCCGGCGCACCGCCCGGGACCCCCTGGTGGGACCCGGGCGCCGACCGCAGCGTCGACCCGGACAACGACCGGGTGCAGATCGGCGCGGTCTCGGTCGGCGCGGGCAGCCGCGTCCTGCTGAAGCCGGGGCTGCGCCGCACCGACGCCCAGGACCTCTTCCTGCACGGACGCGGCGCCCTGGTCGAGGCGGTCCTGCACGACGTGGACGGCTCCGTGCACCTGGCGGTGACCGTCGAGGACGACCCGGGCGCGGACCTCTGGCGCGAACAGGGCAGGTTCCTGTACTTCCAGCCCGACGAGGTCGTGCCGCTGGAGGCGACGTGAGCGGCCTGCGGGCACCCGGCGACGGGAGGATCCTGGTGGCCGGCGTCGGCAACATCTTCCTCGGCGACGACGGCTTCGGCGTGGAGACGGTCGGCCGGCTCGCCGGCCACGAGCTGCCCGAGCAGGTCGAGGTGGCCGACTTCGGCGTCCGCGGCGTCCACCTGGCCTACCAGCTCCTGGACGGCTACCGGATGCTCGTCCTGGTCGACGCCACCGCGCGCGGCGGCGAGCCGGGCACCGTCTACCTGATCGAGGCGGCGGCCCCCGGCGAGGTGGAGCCGCAGGCCCCGGTGCTCGACGGGCACCGGATGGGCCCGGACGCGGTACTGGCCCTGCTGGACACGCTCAGCGCCGGGACCGGCGGCACACCGCCCGGGCGCGTGCTCGTGGTCGGCTGCGAACCGCGGTCGCTGGAGGAGGGCATCGGGCTCAGCGAGCCGGTCGCCGCCGCCGTCGACGAAGCCGTCCGGGTGGTGCTGCGCCTGGTACGGGACGAAGTCGGGAACACCGCGGCGGCCGCCGCGGACCGGCCGGCCGCCCTGGCCGGCGACCGGGATGAGAGAAGGGCACCAGCATGCGGAAAATCCTGATCATCGGCCTGGCCGGAGCCGTCGGCTTCGTCCTCGTGCAGAGCCTGCCCGACATCAGGCGCTACCTGCGGATCCGCGCCATGTAGCCGTGCGGCCGCCCGGGCCGGCCCGCGGCCGGCCGAGTTGCGGCGAATGGCGTAGCTGCGGGCGGGGTGACGGCGCGGCTGCCGGAGCGCGCGGTCACCCCGCCCTGTAATGAGCCCGTACGGAGCGTCCGCCGCGAGGCGGGCCCGGGCCGGCGACCACGCGCGGGAAAGAGGCCGATGCACGAGATGTCGATCGCCATGGCCGTGGTGGAACAGGTGGAGGAGGCCGCGCGGGCAGCCGGCGTCACCGCCGTCGAAGCCGTCCACCTCCAGGTCGGCCAACTCGCCGGAGTCGTCCCGGAGGCACTCGCGTTCTGCTTCGAACTCGCCTGCTCCGGCAGCGTGCTGGAGGGCGCCGAGCTGGTCGCCGAACCCGTCGAGGCCCGGGCCCGGTGCGCGCCGTGCGCCGTCGAATGGCCGCCCGGCATGCCACCGGACCTGGTCTGCCCGCAGTGCGGCGGAGCCCGCGCCGAACTGCTGGCGGGGCGCGAACTCCAGATCACCGGCGTGCGGTGGGCCGACGGCCCGGCGCTCGCCCGAGCCCACCAGGAAGGCTGAGCCCATGTGCCGAGTCGTCGACCTGCAACAGGCCGTGCTCGCCAAGAACGACCGGAGCGCCCAGGACCTGCGCGCCGAACTCGCGGCGCGCGGCACCGTCGCCGTCAACCTGCTGTCCAGCCCGGGGAGCGGCAAGACCGCGCTGCTGGAGACCGAGCTCGCGCTCGCCCGGCAGCGGGGGATCCCGGTCGCCGCCCTCACCGCCGACCTGGCCACCGAGAACGACGCGCTGCGGCTCGCCCGCTCCGGGGTGCCCGTCAAACAGGTGCTCACCGACGGGCTCTGCCACCTGGAGGCCGGGATGCTCCGCGGCCACCTGGCGGGCTGGCTGCCCGAGGACACCCGGCTGCTGTTCGTCGAGAACGTCGGCAACCTCGTCTGCCCCGCCTCCTACGACCTCGGCGAGTCCCTCCGGGTCGCCCTCGCCTCGGTCACCGAGGGCGAGGACAAGCCGCTGAAGTACCCGACGGCGTTCGGGCTGGCGAGCCTGGTCGTGGTGACCAAGACCGACATCGCCGACGCCGTCGGCTTCGACGAGGCCGCCTTCCGCGCCAACGTCGAGCAGGTCAACCCCGGGGTGGAGGTGCTGTTCACCTCCGCCCGCACCGGCGCCGGCACCGGCCGGCTGCTCGACCGCGCGCTCGCCGTCCTGGACGGACAGCCGGTGCACCGGCCGGTGATGGCCGGGCAGCCCGTCGCCCACGCCCACCCGCACCCGCACCCGCACGCTCCGGTGGGGAAGCCGTCTTGACGGTCCGGCAGGACCTCGCCACCCGGCAGCGGCGGCGGGTCGCCGTCCGAGGGGTCGTGCAGGGCGTCGGGTTCCGGCCGTTCGTCTTCACCCTCGCCACCGGCCTCGGGCTGCACGGACAGGTGACCAACACCGGTGAGGGCGTGACTGTCGAGGTCGAGGGCCACCCGGCCGCCCTCGACGACTTCTGCCGGCGGATCGCCGCCGAGGCGCCGCCGCTGGCCGTGGTCGAGTCCGTGGCCCACGAGGCGCTGGCACCCACCGGCGGCCAGGGCTTCGCCATCACCGTCTCCCGTCCCGGCGGCGCCGCCCGCGCCCTGATCCCGCCCGACATCGCGACCTGCGCGGACTGCCTCGCCGAGCTGACCGACCCGGCCGACCGCCGTTACCGCCACCCGTTCATCACCTGTACCAACTGCGGCCCGCGCTTCACCATCGTCACCGCCCTGCCCTACGACCGGGCCGCCACCACCATGGCCGGCTTCCCGATGTGCCCGGCCTGCGCGCGGGAGTACGGCGACCCGGCCGACCGCCGCTTCCACGCCCAGCCCGTCGCCTGCCACGACTGCGGCCCCCGGCTCGGCCTGGCCGTACCGGGCGAGCCCGGCCGCACCGGCGCCGACGCCCTGACCCGGGCCCGGCGACTGCTCGCCGACGGCGCGATCCTCGCCGTCAAGGGCATCGGCGGTTACCACCTGGCCTGCGACGCCGCGAACCCGGCGGCGGTCGCCCTGCTGCGCCGCCGCAAGGGCCGGGGCGACAAGCCGTTCGCGCTGATGGCCCGGGAGCTGTCCGACATCGAACCGCTGGCCCGGATGGGCACCGAGGAGCGGGAGTTGCTCACCGGGCCGGTGCGGCCCGTCGTGCTGCTGCGCCGCCGCCCCGGCGGCTCCGCGGTCGCCGACAGCGTCGCCCCGCGCAGCCCCGACCTGGGCGTGATGCTCCCCTACACGCCGCTGCACACCCTGCTGCTCGGCCTCCCCGGGGACCCCGGGGGCCCCCGGCTGATCGTCCTGACCAGCGCCAACCGCTCCGGCGAGCCGATCGTCACCGACGACGAGGAGGCCCGCGAACTGCTGGCCCCGCTCGCCGACGGCCTGCTGGCCCACGACCGCCCGATCCACGTGCCGTGCGACGACTCGGTCGTCCGGGTCTGCGACGGCGAACCCCTGCCGGTACGCCGCTCACGCGGGTACGCGCCGCTGCCGCTGGCGCTCCCGCTGCCCGTCCGGCCCGCGCTCGCGGTCGGCGGGGACCTCAAGAACGTGTTCTGCCTCGCCGCCGGCCGCCGCGCCTGGCTGTCCGGGCACCTCGGCGACATGGGCGACCTGGCCACGCTGCGCGCCTTCGACCGCGCCGTGGGCCAGTTGGGAGCCGTCACCGGCGTCGAGCCCGACCTGCTCGTCGCCGACCGCCACCCCCGCTACCGCTCGGCGCAGTGGGCGCGGCGCGCCGCCGCCGGGCGCCCGGTGGTCCGCGTGCAGCACCACCACGCCCACGTCGCCGCCGCGATGGCCGAACACGGCCTGGACGGAAGCGGGCCGGTGATCGGGGTCGCCTTCGACGGCACCGGCTACGGGGACGACGGAGCGGTGTGGGGCGGCGAGATCCTGCTCGCCGACTACGACGGGTTCCGCCGGTTCGCCCGGCTCGGGTACGTGCCGCTGCCCGGCGGGGACGCCACGGTCGAGCGCCCGTACCGGATGGCGCTCGCCCACCTGCACGCCGCCGGGCTCGGATGGGATGCTGACCTGCCCTGCGTGGCGCACTGCCCGCCGGACGAACGCCGCCTGCTCGCGCGGCAGTTGGAACGCGACCTGAACTGCGTGCCGACCTCCAGCATGGGCCGGATGTTCGACGCGGTGGCCTCCCTCGCCGGTGTCTGCCAGCTCGCCGGCTACGAGGCCCAGGCGGCGATCGAGCTCGAAGCCGCCGCCGTGCAGCACGGCGACACCGGTGGCGGGTACGCGTTCGCGCTGCGGCCGGGCGCGGACGGCCCGGACGGCTTGGACGGCTTGGAGGGCCTGGGGGGCTTGGGGGGCGCCGAGCTGGTCGCCGACCCGGCGCCGGTCCTGGCCGCCGTGGTCGCCGACCTGCGGGCGGGCACCGCCGCCGGCGCGATCGCGGCGCGGTTCCACCACGCGGTGGCCGGCCTGGTCGGGGAGGCCTGCCGGCGGGCGCGGGAGCGGCACGGGCTGGAGACGGTGGCGCTGACCGGCGGTGTCTTCGCCAACACGCTGCTCTCCTCGGCCTGCGCCCGGAGCCTGCGCGCCGACGGGTTCACCGTGCTGCGCCACCGCCTGGTGCCACCGAACGACGGCGGGCTGGCGCTCGGCCAGCTGATGGTCGCCGCCCGCACCGGGCCGACGGCGGTGCGCGCCGGGAGCAGCCGGCAGCGGGACGGACAACCCGGCCGGTCGTGAGCCCGGCCGTGAGGCCCTGGAGAGGAAGAGGAGATCCCGATGTGCCTGGCAGTACCCGGAAAAGTGCTGGAGATCGAGGAGCGGGACGGCACGCGCATGGCCGTCGTCGACTTCGGCGGTGTGCTCAAGGACGTCTGTCTGGAGTACCTGCCGGACCTGAAGGTGGGGGAGTACGCCGTCGTCCACGTCGGGTTCGCCCTGCAGAAGCTGGACGAGGAGTCGGCCCTGAAGACCCTCGAACTGTTCAGCGAACTCGGCCTGCTCCAGGAGGAGTTCGGTGATCCGTGGGAGGCGGCGGCCGGTGCCGGTGCGGTGCCCGTGAAGGAGGGCCAGGAGTGAAGTACCTGGAGGAGTTCCAGAACCCGGAGCTGGCCCGGCGGCTGCTCGACGACATCCGCGCCACGGTGACCAGGCCGTGGGCGCTGATGGAGGTGTGCGGCGGGCAGACGCACACCATCATCCGGCACGGAATCGACCAGCTGCTGCCCGATGGGGTCGAGTTGATCCACGGGCCGGGCTGCCCGGTGTGCGTGACCCCGCTGGAGGTGATCGACAAGGCGCTGGAGATCGCCTCCCGGCCGGGGGTGATCTTCTGCTCCTTCGGCGACATGCTGCGGGTGCCCGGCACCGACCGCGACCTCTTCCGGGTGCGCGGCGAGGGCGGGGACGTCCGGGTCGTGTACTCGCCGCTGGACGCGCTCAAGGTCGCCCGGGACAACCCGGACCGCGAGGTGGTGTTCTTCGGCATCGGCTTCGAGACCACCGCCCCGCCCAACGCCATGACCGTCCACCAGGCGCGCAGGCTGGGCATCCGCAACTTCAGCCTGCTGGTCTCGCACGTGCGGGTACCGCCCGCGATCGAGGCCATCATGACCTCGCCGGACTGCCGGGTCCAGGGCTTCCTCGCGGCCGGCCACGTGTGCAGCGTGATGGGCGTCGAGGAGTACCCGGAGCTGGCCGAGCGCCACCGGGTGCCGATCGTGGTGACCGGCTTCGAGCCGCTGGACATCCTGGAGGGGATCCGCCGCACCGTCCGCCAGCTGGAGCGCGGCGAACACCGCGTGGAGAACGCCTACCCGCGCGCGGTACGGCCGGAGGGCAACCCCGCCGCCAAGGCGATGCTGGCGGACGTCTTCGAGGTCACCGACCGCGCCTGGCGCGGCATCGGGGTGATCCCGCGCAGCGGCTGGCGGCTCTCGCCGCGCTACCGCGAGTTCGACGCCGAGCACCGTTTCGAGGTCACCGGCATCACCACCTGCGAACCGGCCGAGTGCCGCAGCGGGGAAGTGCTCCAGGGCCTGCTGAAGCCGAACCAGTGCGAGGCGTTCGGCACCACCTGCACCCCGCGCAGCCCGCTCGGCGCCACCATGGTCTCCAGCGAGGGTGCCTGCGCGGCCTACTACCTGTACCGGCGGCTCGGCATGCCGGCCGCAGCACCCCTGGAGGCGAGCCCCGTTGCCTGACACCACCGACGTGCGCGAGACCGGAGCGCAGGCGCCCGACTTCTCCGGCTGGAGCTGCCCGCTGCCGCTGCGCGACCACCCGAGAGTCGTGATGGGCCACGGCGGCGGCGGGGCGATGTCCGCCGAACTGGTCGAGCACATCTTCGCGCCGGCCTTCGGCGGGCAGGTGCTCGCCTCGCTCGGCGACTCGGCCGCGCTCACCCTGGGCGGCGCGCGGCTCGCCTTCTCCACCGACTCGTTCGTCGTGCGGCCGCTGTTCTTCCCCGGCGGCAGCATCGGCGACCTCGCGGTCAACGGCACCGTCAACGACCTCGCCATGAGCGGCGCCCGCCCGGCCTACCTCTCCTGTGCGTTCATCCTGGAGGAGGGCGTCGAGATGTCGGTGGTCGCCCGCGTCGCCCAGGCGCTCGGCGAGGCCGCCCGGCGGGCCGGCGTCGAGGTGGTGACCGGCGACACCAAGGTCGTCGAGGCCGGTCACGGGGACGGCATCTACCTCAACACCGCGGGCATCGGGCTGATCCCGGCCGGCGTGGACATCCGCGCGCAGCGGGCCGCCCCGGGCGACGTGGTGATCGTCAGCGGCGACATCGGCGTGCACGGTGTGGCGGTGATGAGCGTGCGCGAGGGCCTGGAGTTCGGCGTGGCCGTCGAGAGCGACTGCGCGGCGCTCGGCGGCCTGGTCGAGACGATGCTCGCGGTCACCCCCGACCTGCACGTGCTGCGCGACCCCACCCGGGGCGGCCTCGGCGCCGCGCTGAACGAGATCGCGGTCGCCGCCGGGGTGGGGGTCGTCGTCCAGGAGCGGAGCATCCCGGTGCCGCCGGCGGTGGCGAACGCCTGCGCCCTGCTCGGCCTCGACCCGATGTACGTCGCGAACGAGGGCAAACTCGTCGCCTTCGTCCCGCGCGAGCACGCCGACGCCGTCCTCGACGCGATGCGGGCCCACCCGCTCGGCGCCCGGGCCGCGGTGATCGGCGAGTGCGTCCCCGACCACCCCGGCATGGTGGTCGCCCGCACCGGGCTGGGCGGCACCCGGGTGGTGGACCTGCCGATCGGTGAGCAACTGCCGCGGATCTGCTGAGCGGCAGCGCCCGGCCGTGCGGCGTCGGCGCCGTCGGTGCGGACGGCCGGCGGGGCGCGGGGACAACCAGGACCCCGTGCCCCGCCGGCCGGTTCACCGGCGGTCAGGCCGCGCAGCCCACCAGTGACGGCGGCCGCTCCGCGTCCGCGAGCAGCTCGATCAGGGCCGTACGCGCCCGGAACACCCGGGAGCGCACCGTCCCGATCGGGCAGCCCGCCAGCACCGCCGCCTCCTCGTACGGCAGCCCCAGCATGGTGGTCAGCACGAATGCCTCCAGCCGCTCCGAGGGCAGCGTGGCCAGCAGATCCGTCAGTACCACGCCCTCGTCGAAGCCGGGCAGTCCGCGCGGCTGGGCGCCCTCGACCACCGTCTGCCAGTCGTCGGTGTCCAGCAGCCGGGGCCGGGTGGCCGCGAAGCGGAAGCGGTCCGCGACGGTGCGGCGGGCGATCGACAGCAGCCACGTCCGTGCGGACGACCGGCCCTCGAACCCCGGCAGGCTGCGCAGCGCCCGCAGGTAGGTGTCCTGCGTCAGGTCGTCGGCGGCCTGCGGGTCCGCACTCAGGTGCGCCACGTACCGCCAGACGTCCTGGCGGGTGGCGCGTACGAAGGTGTCCACGGCGGCCGGGTCGCCGTCACGGGCGGCCAGCGCCCAGGACGTCACCGTCGCGTCGTCGTACAGGGACCGGTGGCGGGAGGAACGCGCGCGTGGCAGGGCATGAGTCATCGCCAGGAGTCCTTCTCGGGAGGTGGAGGCGGCCCTCGGCCGCGGGACCGTGCCGGAGCACGCGCAAGCGCCGCCGCACCCGGCAGGGCACGGCGTCGGCGGACGCGAGTCCGGGGGGAGAGCCGTCAGACGGCTGCGACCCCGGCGGGCGGTCCCCGAGAAGTGACGGCGTGGATGAGCAGCAGCTGCCGCAGCGGGCGCGCGGAGTCGGCGCGCAGCGGGCGCAGGGGAGGCCGGTGCGGCGGGTGCGCGGCCCGGAGCAGCAGGAGCACGGGTGCGAACAGCCGGCCGGCGACGGTGCGGCCGAGCCCGAACACGGCCCGCTCGCCGGCCGACAGCCACAGGCCGCACAGCAGCGCCGCGAGCAGGTGGACCGCCAGCATGCCCGCCGCCCCGCCGCCGTGGTGGGACGGCGGGGCCGACACGGTGGTGGTCAACAGGGTGGCGGCATGGTGCACATGGGAGCCCATCGCCATGCCCGGGTCCATGTCCATCCCCGGCATGTCGGCCGGTTCGACGGTCAGACCGCCGCCGCCGAGGCCCGCCGCGGCCACCAGCTGCGCGGTGGCGGCGGGCGAGGCGGGGTGCGGGCCGCACAGCAGCAGCTGCGCCCACTGCCCGGCCAGGCCGGTGCCGTCCGGAGTCGGAGCGGCGGCGGCCTGGCCCAGCGAGAACAGGACGTGCAGCGCCACCTGCGCCCCGACGGTCGAGGCGGTCACCGGCAGCGGACCGCGCTCGCGCCCGGCGAGCCACCAGGCGCCGCCCACGGCGCCGGCGAACGCGGCGGCCAGCGGCCACCAGGGCACGGCCGTACCGGACATCAGCACGTGGCCGAGGGATGCGAGCAGCACGCAGATGGCCGCGAACACCGCGGCCCGTCCCGTGCGCATACCTCGTCCCACAACCATGGCCGGTTCATCGTTGCACCCGGCGTGCGCCGGTCACAGAGTCGGGTCGGACAAAAATCCCGGGCATCGACAGGTTCGATAGCATGTGACGCAGATCACTTCGAACGCGTGGAACCCGGAGCCGTTCCCGACCGACAAACAGCGAGCACCACGCCGAGCGCATCCCCGCCCCCGCGGATCGGAACCGCCAACGCCGCCACCCACCCAGCGGTGCCGGGCCGGCCACGGCCCGAGCCCGCCCGCCACCTGGAGCACGGTCCCATGAACACCTCCCGACCGCTCGGACGCGCCGCCACCGTCGCGGCCGTCCTCGCCGGATCGCTGGCCCTTGCCGTGCCCGCTCTCGCCCACGTCGAGGTCGAATCCGAGACTGCCCGGGCCCTTGCCGTGAACGCCACGATCACCTTCACCGCCGAGGCCGAGTCGACGACCGCCGGACTCGCCAGGTTCCAGGTCGTCCTGCCCGAGGGCATCACCGCCGCCGACGTGGTCCTCGCCGAAGCGCCCCAGGGCTGGACCTTCGCGGCCACCGCGGACGGGTACACCGTCGGCGGCCCCGCGCTCGCGCCGGGCAAGGACGCCGTCCACAAGGTGACCGTCCGACAGCTCCCCGACGCGGGGGAACTGGTCTTCAAGACCCTGGAGACCTACAGCGACGGCGAGATCGTCCGTTGGATCGAGCTCCCGCAGGGCGGCGCCGAGCCCCAGCATCCCGCGCCCGTCCTCAGACTCGCGGCCGCCGCCCCCGGCGCCGCCCCGCTCAGTCCCTCCGCGTCCGCTTCGCCGGCGTCCCCGTCGGCGTCCGCTTCGTCGGCATCCCCCTCCTCCCCGGCGCCGGCCGCTCCCTCCCCGACCACGGGCGTCACGGCCTCGGTGGCACCCGCCGCCAGTAGTACCGGTGACGACTCGTCGCCCGCGGTCCCGATCGCCGTCGGTGCGGCGGTCGTCGCCGCCCTCGCGGTGGTGGGCGCATGGTGGCGCCGCCGGCGTCAGGTGCCCGGCCGTTGATCCGGCGACGGGCAGATCGGGCCGATCGGGTCGGACGCGCCGACGCCGTGCCGGTCCGTGCGGCATGCCGGGCGGTGCCGGGGCCCGCCCTTCTGCCGGGCCCGGGTCTCCCTGCGGGCGTCGTCGAGGTCGTGGAGGAGGCGGGCGGCACGGTGACCGCGACGTGCGGTCCGGCCACGGGCCTGGCGGCGCGGCCGTACGAGGCCGGTGACGAGCCGGCGGTGCTGGCGCTGGTCAACGCCGACCGCGTCACCGGGCAGCCCGCGGCGAGTGCGGAGATGCTCGCCGAGGCGCTGACCGGACGGCCTGCGGCGGACCGGGGGTGGTGCGCCGATCTCGGCCCGCCGGCCACCGACGTCGTGCTCGACCCGGCGGGACGGGTACTCGGCGTCGTCTCCTACGCGGTGCGCCGCTCGGACGGGGCCGGGTTCGTCCTGTGGCTGCACGGGCGTGAGGAACCGTCGGTCCTGGCCGCACTCCTCCTCCACGCCCTGGGCGTACTGGGTGACCGCCCGGTGCACGCCTTCGAGTTCGCCTCCGTACTGTCACCGGCTCTGGAGGGGCTGCCCGCGCGGCACCGGACGGCCACCAGGCTGGTACTGGAGGCGGCCGGGTTCACCGGCCGCGACCTGTGGCGCTACCTGCACGCCGCGCTGCCGCTCGCCGGGCTGCCGCAGGTCGCGGACCACCGCACCGCCGACAGTACGGATCCGCCCGGACTCCGGCTGGAGGTCCGCGGCGGACAGGCGCCCGCCGAGTTGCGAGCCGAGGCACTGATCGGCCGGCCGGTCGCCGGGGTCGGCGTGCTCTGGTGGATCGACGTCGGGCCCGCCCACCGAAACCGGGGCCTCGGCACGGCCCTGCTCGGCTCGGCACTCGACCTGCTCCGGAGCGCCGGGGCGAGCGAGGTGGTCGTGTCCGTCGACGACGACCCCGACGACGACGATCCGCAGTGGGGCCGGACCGCCGCCAACCGGTTCTTCGACCGGGCCGGATTCGCGGAGGTCGACCGGCTGTGGAGCTTCACCCGCCGCCGCTGACTGCCGGTCACCGAACTTCGTCCGCCCAGCCGAAATAGGGCGGGTGCGATCAGGGTTGGAGGTGACGGCGGTCGAAGCCGCCGGTCACTCTGGAGGGTTCATGAAGATCGGAATCATCGGCGCCGGACAGATCGGCGGCAACCTGACCCGCCGCCTCACCGCCCTGGGACACGAAGTCCGGGTGGCCAACTCGCGCGGGCCCGAGACCCTCGGCGACCTCGCGGAGGAGACCGGTGCCACCGCGGTCGCCGCGAGCGAGGCGGCCCGGGGCGCGGAGCTGGTCGTGGTGACCGTCCCGCTGAAGCGGGTCCCGGATCTTCCGTCGGACCTGTTCGCGGGCGCTGCGGAGGGGTTCGCCGTGCTCGACACCGGCAACTACTACCCGCAGCAGCGCGACGGGCGCATCGACGGTATCGAGGAGGGTCTGACCGAGAGCCGGTGGACGGAGCAGCAGATCGGCCACCCCGTGGTCAAGGCCTTCAACGGCACCTACGCCCAGGACATCCTGGACCGGCCGCTCCCCGCGGGCGACCCCGAGCGCATCGCCCTGCCGGTCGCCGGTGACGACGCGGCGGCCAAGCAGCTGGTCCGCGACCTGATCGACGAGCTCGGCTTCGACACCGTCGACTCCGGCGGGATCGACGAGTCCTGGCGGCAGCAGCCCGACACCCCGGTCTACGGGCTGCGGGCCGGTGTGGCCGAGGTGGAGAAGGCGCTCGCAGCGGCGTCGAAGGAACGCCCGGAGGCTTTCCGCGCCTAGTCCTGCAAGGGTGCTCGCTGTGATGAGGCTTCAGCTCCTGGGCTGTGGCCTCGTCGCTTGTGGTGGCTGGTCCGGGCCTGGTACCGGCGTCGCCGGCGCCGTCGGGACCCGTGCAGGACGTGGTCGATGCTGCGGCGGACAGGCGGACAGGCGGACAGGCGGGGTCAGCCGGGTGAGCATCCGGCCGGCACCGACTGGTGACCCTGCTGCGGCCCACCCGCCGGCCCGCCGGGGGCTGAAGTCCGTTCGGGCCGAAGGTCGTTCGGGGTTCGGGTTCGTTCAGGAGCCGCTGCCGGCGGCTTCGGCCTCCGGGGCGGTGGCGGTGGCGGGGGTCAGGCTCGGGGAGGTGCCGCGGAAGGACAGGACGACGGCGAGGGCGCCGCCGCAGGTGATGGTCCAGTCGGCGAGGTTCATCACGCTGAAGTCGCGGACCGCGATGAAGTCGACCACCGCGCCCTGCGCGCCGCCGGGGGAGCGGAACAGCCGGTCGGTGAGGTTGCCGAGGGCGCCGCCGAGCAGCAGACCGAGCGAGAGCGCCCACGAGGTGCTGGCCAGTCGGAGGGAGAGCCGGACCACCACGACGACGAAGGCCGAGGCGACCAGGGTGAAGACGATCGTCGTCGCCTCGCCGATGCCGAACGCGGCGCCGGGGTTGCGCTGCACCCGCAGTTCCAGCCGGCTGCCGATCAGCTGCACGGATGAGCGTCCCTCCAGCAGGGCGACCACCGCCAGCTTGCTGCCCAGGTCGACGAGGTACGCGGCGGCGGCGACCGCCCACAGCAGCCACGTCCGCCGGAGCACGGTGGAGGCGCGGTTCTTCTTCGTGTCCTCCGGCGTCGGGTCGCTCTCGTCGCTCGGGTCGCTCGGGTCGCTCGTCGTCATGTTCGCTCTCCTCGCGCTCGCGGCCCCCGTGGGCTACGGGCGGGGACCTCCCCACAGGAACGTACCGGGAGCGATTTCCGCCCGTCGCCCCGGGCCCGTTCGGTGTTCCGCGCGGTCCGTGCGGGGTCCGTGCGGGTCCGTGCGTTCCGGGTGTGTCGGACGGGTGGGAGGGGCAGGATCGGGTCCGGATGCGCTTCCTTGCCTCAGAGGCAAAAGGATTTTTGAAGCGTCAACAGTCTGTTTAGGATCCTGGGGTCGCATACTGCCTGATCAGGGAGCCTTCGCATGTCCGTCACCGCCAACGCCGCCACGCCGGCAAGCCGCGCCTGGCACGCGATGCGCGCCGGAAGCTTTGCCACGATGGCACTGGTGATGCTGGTCGCGGTCGGCGTGGCCCTGCACCAGCCGGTGCTGATCCCGCCGCTGGCGGCCAGCGCCGCCCTGGTGCACGGCGCGCCCGGGCTGCCGATCTCGCAGCCGCGCAACCTGGTCGGCGGCCAGCTGCTGTCCGCCGCGGTGGGCTTCCTGGTGCTCGCGGTGGCCGGGCCCGGCCCGTGGGCGGCGGCCGTCGCCGGCGGACTCGCCCTGGTCGCGATGCTGATCGCGCACGTGCCGCACTCCCCGGCGGCGGCGACCGCCGTCATCGTGGTGCTGCAGTCCCCGCACCCGGCGGTCTTCCTGCCGCTGCTGGCCCTGGCCACCGCCGTCCTGGTCCTGTTCGGTCTGCTCCCGCACCGGATCGGCGGCCACCCCGTCCGCTACCCCGTCGCCTGGTGACGCCCGCCCGCCCGGACGCGGTTGACCCCGGGGTGTCGTCGAGCGGCCCGGGCGAGCCGACACCGGGTACGTTCCTCCGGGGCACACGCGGGTCAGCCGGGTCGGGGCGTTCACCCCGCCGATCCGCTCGTCGCGCAGCGGCGCGGCGATCACCAGGTTGAGCAGCACCGGCAGCAGGAACCCGGTGAAGGGTGCGAAGGGCCAGTGCGGCCTGGATGACTACCAGGTCCGCCGCCACCAGGGCCGGTACCGGCACATCACCCTCGCCATGGCCGCCCACGCCTGCCCAACCGTCCTGCGGGCCCAGCACCTCGAAAGGGGGCAGGACCTGCTCGAACGCCAGACCTGATACCCCTCACCGTCCCCGAGATCCGCCTGCTGCTCACCCCGCTGACCCGGCCTGTCCGCCGCAGCATCGACCACGTCCTGCACTGGTCTCGATGGCGCCGCCGACGCCGGCACCAGGCCCGGACCAGGCTTCGGAGTACGGGCCGTCGGGAAGGGGTCCTCGCCCGAGGATACGGTTGTCGAGATCTTTGGCCGTGTTGTCGGATTCCGCGGCGGCCCTTCGTCGTCTTCATGAAACGCCCGAGAGGAGAACGGTCATGAAGTACGTACTGTTCGTCGCCACCGACCCCGCTGGGGAGCCGACCGACGCGAACCCGCAGGCATGGGTCGAGAAGTGGAACGGCAGCGGCGTCCGGGTCGAGGGGATGCCGCTCAGGCCGGCGGCCGAGACCAGGACGGTCCGCGTCCGCGGCGATCGCCTGCTGGTCACCGACGGTCCCTTCGCCGAGACGGCCGAGTGGATCGCCGGGTACGACCTCATCGAGGCCGCCGACCTCGACGAGGCGATCGAGGTCGCCGCCTCCCACCCGATGGCGACCGCCGGACGCATCGAGATCCGACCGGTCGAACCACTCGGTTTCGGACCGGGCACCGGGGCCGTCCCCCACGAGGGCGACGCGCCCGCCTCCCGCTTCCTCGGGATCTTCCGGACGGACCCGAGCGCGCCGCCCTGCACCCCGGAGCCCGCCGCGGTGGCCGAGTGGGTCGCCGAGGGCCTCGACTCCGGCCGCTACCTCGGCGGCCTGGCCCTGCGTCCCGTCGAGGACGCCACGCTCGTGCGACGCCGGGCGGGAGAGCTGCTGATCACCGACGGCCCGTACACGGACGTGCCGCAGTGGGTGTCCGGGATCGTGTTCGTCGACGGCGACCGGCAGGAGGTGGTCGACTACCTCGCCCGGTCCCCCATGGCACGGTCGGGGGCAGCCGAGGTGCGCGAGTTCTGGAGGGACTTCTCGTGACGACCGGGCCGGCGGAGGTGCGGGCGGCGCTGGCCGAGGCGCACCGCGGCGAGTGGGGCGTGGTGTTCGGCACGATCGTGCGCCAGACCGGCGACTGGGAGCTGGCCGAGGACTGCGCGCAGGAGGCGTTCGCCCGCGCGCTGCCGGCCTGGGAACAGGAGGGGGTGCCGCGCAGGCCGGGGGCATGGCTGGTGACCGCCGCGCGGCACCGCGCCCTCGACGTGCTGCGGCGCAGGGCGACCGAGCGCGGCAAGCTCGCCGAGGTCGCCGCGATCGAGGCGGTCCGCGAGCCGCCGCCGCCCGGCGACGAGCGGCTGCGGCTGGTGTTCACCTGCTGCCACCCGGCGCTTCCCCTCGAATCCCGGGTCGCGCTGACCCTGCGGGCGGTCAGCGGCCTGACCACGCGTGAGATCGCCCGCGCCTTCCTGGTCGGCGAGGACACCGTGTCGCAGCGGATCCTGCGGGCGAAACGCAAGATCGCCGCTGCCGGGATCCCGTACCGGGTGCCGCCACCCGGGGCGCGCGCCGAACGGCTGGACGCCGTACTCGCCGTCATCTACCTCGTGTTCACCGAGGGTTACGCCCCGAGCGACGGCAGCACCGTCCGCGACAACCTCGCCGAGGAGGCCGTCCGGCTTGCCCGGCTCGTCGCCGCCGAGGCACCCGACGAGCCGGAGGCGCGGGCGCTCCTCGCGCTGCTGCTGCTCCAGCACTCGCGGCGGGCCGCCCGGCTGGACGCCGACGGCGGGCTGGTCACGCTGGAGCGGCAGGACCGGACGCGATGGGACCACGCGCTCATCGCCGAGGGCGCGACGCTCGCCCGGGAGGCGGCCGTGGCGGGCGGCCCGTACGCCCTCCAGGCGGCGATCGCGGCGGAGCACGCCCTCGCCCCGGCCGCGGCGGCGACCGACTGGGCCGCGATCGTGGCCTTGTACGACCGCCTCCTCACCCTGCGTGCGAACCCGGTCGTGGCGCTCAACCGCGCCGTCGCCATCGGGATGCGCGACGGCCCGCAGGCGCAGCTGGACGCCGTTGACGCCCTCGGCTCACCCAAGGCGCTGGCCGGCAACCACGCCGTGCCCGCCGTCCGCGCGGACGCGCTGCGCCGCCTCGGTCGCGCCCACGAGGCCGCGGCGGCGTACCGGGCGGCGGAGGCGATCGCCCCGAACGCGGCGATCGCGCGGGAGTACGCGCTGCGGGCCGCCGAACCGGGACGCCCACGGCCTTGATCCACTTTCGCCGGCCGGGCCACGGCGCCGGCCCTGCCGCCCCGCTCGTTCGGCGGGGTGGCAGGGCCGTGATACCGGATCGGACGGCGACTTCGTGAGGTCGGCGTCAGATGGTTGCCGTGTCGATGACGAAGCGGTACCGGACGTCGCTGGCGACGACGCGCTCGTACGCCTCGTTGATCCGGTCGGCGGGGATCACCTCGATCTCGGCGCCCAGCTCGTGCTCGGCGCAGAAGTCCAGCATCTCCTGGGTCTCCCGGATGCCGCCGATCATCGAGCCGGCCAGCGTGCGGCGGCCGCCGATCAGGGAGAAGACGCTCAGCGAGACGGGGTGCTCGGGGGCGCCCACGTTGACCAGCGTGCCGTCCACCCGGAGCAGCGAGAGGTAGGCGTCCAGGTCGAGGTTGGCCGAGACGGTGTTCACTATCAGGTCGAACCGGCCGGCCAGCTGCTGGAAGGTGCTCTCGTCGCTGGTGGCGTAGTAGTGGTCGGCGCCGAACCGCTTGGCGTCGTCCTGCTTGCGCAGGCTCTGGCTGAGCACGGTGACCTCGGCGCCCAGGGCGGCGGCTATCTTGACGCCCATGTGGCCGAGGCCGCCGAGGCCGACGACGGCGACCTTCTTGCCGGGGCCCGCGTTCCAGCGCCTGAGCGGCGAGTACAGGGTGATCCCGGCGCAGAGCAGCGGGGCGGCGACGTCCAGCGCGAGGCTCTCCGGGATGCGCAGCACGTAGTTCTCGTCCACCACGACGTGGGTGCTGTAGCCGCCGTGGGTGCGCTCGCCGTCCCGGCCGGTGGCGTTGTAGGTGCCGGTCATGCCGTTCAGGCAGTACTGCTCGTCGCCGGCCAGGCAGTTCTCGCACTCCCGGCAGGAGTCGACGAAGCAGCCGACGCCGACCCGGTCGCCGACGGCGTACCGGGTGACACCCGGTCCGACCTCGGTGACCACACCGGCGATCTCGTGGCCCGGCACCATCGGGAAGACGGCGCCGCCCCACTCGTCGCGGGCCTGGTGGATGTCGGAGTGGCAGATTCCGGCGTACTTGATGTCGATCAGCACGTCGTGCTCGCGCACGGCGCGGCGGGTGATGGTGGTGCGCTCCAGCGGGGCCTTGGCGGCGGGAGCGGCGTATGCGGCGACGGTGGTCGTCATCGGGCGTGAGTCTCCAGGGAGTCATCGAGATCGTCGGTGCCGCCGAGTGCGGGCCGGGGAGCGGCCGGGCTCGGCGCCGTGAGGTTGGCCAGGAGCTGGAGCGCGGTCTCGGACGGCGAGCCCGGCTCGGTGGTGTAGACGAAGAGGGTCTGGTCGGCGTCGCCCGGCGGGGTGAGCGCCTCGTAGGCGACGGTGATCTCGCCGACCTGGGGGTGCCGGTAGCGCTTGCTGCCGTGCGAGCGGCGGCTGACGTCGTGGGCGGCCCAGCCGAGGCGGAACTGCTCGCTCTTGACGGCGAGTTCGCCGATCAGTTCGCAGAAGTTCCGGTCCTCGCAGTGCTGTCCGGCGTCCAGTCGCAGGACGGCCGCGGTCTCGGTCGCGATCCGCTCCCAGTCCGGGTACAGCTGCCGGGCGGACTCGTCCAGGAAGATGAACCGGGCCATGTTGCGCTCCCGGTACGGCAGCGCCTCGAAGTCGGTGATCAGTGCCCGGGCCAGCCGGTTCGCGGCCAGGACCTGGAGCCCGCGGCCGACCACGAACGCCGGGGTCCAGCCGTCGAGGGTCTCCAGCATCCGGTGCAGCCCGGGCCGCACCCGCTGGGGCCGGGCGGACACCCGCCGGGCGGCGCCGCTCTGCGGCCGGGCCAGCCGGACGAGGTACGAGTGCTCCACCTCGTCCAGCCGCAGGGCACGGGCGACGGAGTCCAGCACGCTGCCGGAGACGTTGCGGTGGCGCCCCTGCTCCAGCCGCGCGTAGTAGTCGGTGCTCACCCCCGCCAGCTGGGCCAGCTCCTCGCGGCGCAGCCCCGGCACCCGGCGGGCCGTCCCGTTCACGGAGAGCCCCGCCTGCTCGGGGCCCAGGCGGGCCCGGCGGGTGCGGAGGAACTCACCCAGTTCGACATTGTGGTCAAGACCCATGACTCAAGTATCGGGGCGGCCGGAGCCGGCCCACGGCCCCAGGGTAGGTCTGTCAGACCCACCCCGGCGGCGGCCCCGGGGCGTTCCCGTTGACCGGACCGATCCGCGAGGCAAGCCCTACGAGGCCGTCCGACGGGCCGGGCGCTGGTCGAGCTGGGCCACCACCGTCGACTGGAACCGCTCCACGGCGGCATCGACACTGCGAATGAACCCGGACTCGGCATTGCCGCGCGTGCTGCCGACGCTCTTCGAGAGTGACAGTCGGAAGCCGGTGATCTTCGAAGCATCCTTCGGCAGCAGGTCGCCCGGTTCGGGGCGCAGCTTCTCCAGGGTGCCGCGGGGCCCTGGGCCGGATCCGTCGGTCAGCGTCTCCACGTGCAGATCCGCGGGCGCCTCGGCGAGCTGCTTGACCAGGCGCTTCACCCAGCTCAGCGGGTACCCCTGCTCCGGGGCGGGGATCTCGACGGAGGTGCGCAGTTTCCCGACCCGCAGATCGGCCACGACCGCGATGTTGCCGACGGTGTCGTCGATTCTGAGCTCGGCGTGCAGACGCCCTTCCGTGCAGAGCCGGTCGGCGAGGGCCGCCCGGCGCGCCCGGGGATCGTCACCGCGCCGGGCGCGCTGGACGGGCAGTACCCGTACGCCCAGCTCGCCGCCGAGCTGGAGGCAGACCTGGCGGATCAGCCGCTCCCAGCTCTCGATGACCTGGGTGGCCCGCTCGTCCCCCTGGCAGAGCGTCTCATCGTCGATCCCGTTGCGGACGGGTACCCAGGCCGGGCCCATGTTCTGGAAGCCGTGGCAGCCGGAGTTCTCGTGCTGGAGGTAGTGCAGGAGCTCCTGGAGGAGCCACGCGTGGGCAGGATTGGCCACTCCCTCGTGGCGGATCAGCATCTTCGCCTGGTATGCGACCTCTGCCCAGGACAGGTGCCACAGGACGACCTTGTGCTTGCGACGCCCGTCGACCTTGACCGGCACCAACGGACTTCCCTCCAGCGCCACGTCGTTGGAGAGCGTGATCACCACCTCGTAGGCGCGCCGGGCGGCGATGTCCATGTAGTCCTGGACCTGCTCGGCCTTCAGCGGGTTTCCGTTGGTCTTGCTCTCCACCAGGGCAGTCCACAGCCGTCCGGCGCGCTCCACCCGGATGACGCCGTCGGGGCGCTTGGGGGAGTCGCCGTGCGGGAGCGATACCTCGGTGAACGTCTCCATCCGCCCGGCGGGCGCGCCGAAGGCGGCGGTGAGCTTGCGGCCGAACTCCGGCACCTGCGCCATCACGGAGAGGAGGACGGAGGTCGCTCGGACTTCGCGCTCCCGGTCGCTCTTGAGCGTGGTCACCGGGAAGAGCCGCGCCGAACTCCAGGCGTCGTTCTCGGCCAGCGACTTCTTCGGCTCCTTCGGCAGCGTCACCTTCTTTTTGGCGGTGCGAAGCCGCTTCGCCGTCGCGGGCGTCGACGCGGCGGCCGTGACGGGGGCCGTCGCCTGTGCGGGCAGGAGCACCTTGGCGGGCCCGACCGGCTCGGGCCGGACCGGCTCGGTGACCGGAGTCGGCTCCTGAGGCTGCGCGTCCGCGGCACCGGGCTCATCCCCGGCGCTGCTCTCCGTGTCCGGAGCCGCGTCGGTCTCTGCTTCCGCCTCCGCGTCGTCGTCGATGTCGATGCCGAAATCAGTGGCCAGCCCGGCCAGGCCCGTGTCGTACCCCTGTCCGATGGCGCGGAACTTCCACTCCTCGTTGCGCCGGTAGATCTCGCCGAACACGAACGCGCTCTCCGTGCTCGCGTCGGCGATGGAGAAGCCGAGCAGCTGCTCGCCGGCACTGTCCGTGAGCACCAGCCGGAGGTTGTCCAACTGGCCGAAGGCCGCCCGCTGGTGGCGGCTCGCCGCGATCACGAGACGTCCGATGTCGCCGGGTACGGCGGTGAGGTCGAGCTGGATGCGGTCCTCGCTGCCGGCCTCCGTCAGGGTCTGGCCCAGTAGTTGTACGCTGCCGTCCTCGGCCGCCGGGTTGTTGTAGAAGAAGAAGTCGGCGTTGCTCCGGACCTTGCCGTCCTCGGTGACCAGGAGAACGGAGACGTCTGCGTCCCCGTCACCCGTGGGGCTGCTCCAGCCCAGGCCCACGATGAGGGAGCCCGCGTCCTCGCAGAGTGCGGCCAGCCCGACGTTCGCACCCTTGACCATTTCCCGCACTGACGTCCCCCACTGGAACAGGGCTGTACGCCGGAGCTCGACAGCCGCCTCACCTTGCCTTTTGCCACCGGCATGTGCCGGAGCGGCAGCACAGAGCCTAGCGTTTAGGTGGGAGTGAAGGAGAGACTACGGTCGGATTGTGTGCACGCAATCCGACTTGTGCTGCCCTGGGGTGTGCTCGAAGCGCCTGGCCGAATCCGTTGACTACCGGTCGGCCTTCGCCCCGCGCGCGGCCGGGACGTCGGCCGGCCGAGCCGGGACGCCCGCCTCCAGGTGGACGATGCCGCCGGTGGCGAGGGCGTCGAGTCCGGCCTGCACCCGGGCGGCGAGCCGGGGCGGGAGGCGGCGGACGGCCTCCTGGGGCTCCATCCAGTGGGCGGCGACGATCTCGCCGTCGGGGAACTCCAGGGCGCCGGCCTGCTGCGGTGTGAGCGGCGGCGTGGCGAAGACGGTGCAGGTCAGGGCGCGGCCGTGGGCGCCCGCCGAGCCGGGCGCGGTGTCCAGCACGAGCAGGCGCCCGAGCGGGACGGTCAGGGCCAGCTCCTCCGCCAGCTCGCGGGCGGCCGCCTGGGAAGGGGACTCGTGGGCCTCGACCATGCCGCCGGGCAGCTCCAGGGCGTCCGCGTACCCGGGTTGGAGCACCAGGACGCGCCCGGCCGTGTCGGTGACCAGGACGGTGGCGGCCATCATCGGTGCGGGCAGCTGCGCGTAGTGGTCGCGGGGGCGGGCCGGCAGCCGGTGGCCGTCGCGCAGCAGCGCGGTGTGCGGGCCGCGTTCGGCGCCGAGCGCGGCGGCCAGCCGGCGCCGGACGGCCTGCGGCAGCAGCGCCAGCGCCTCCGCCTCCGGGAAGAAGCCGGCCGCGCGGAGCTCGCTGTCCTGAAGGGTCAGCGCATCCGTGTCCACCTCGCCCGGGACGTGGCCGGCGTAGAGGAGGGCGAGGACGGTCCGCCCGTACACCGCGGCGGGGATCGTGTCGACGGCGAGCAGCCGGCCGACCTCGACGGCCAGCCCGAGCTCCTCGGCCAGTTCGCGTCCGAGCGCGAGCGCCGGCTCCTCGTCCTCCAGCATGCCGCCGGGCAGGTCCCAGCCGTCCTTGTAGGTCGGGTCGACCAGGAGGATCCGGCCCCGGCCGTCCCGGATCAGCGCGTCCGCGCAGGCGGCCGGCGCCGCGTGTGCGGCGAGGTAGCGGGCGAGCTCCGGATCGACGCCGGGGGCGCTGCCGTCGATGGCGGGTGCGTTCACCAGGATTCTCCAGGGGCTGGACGGGCGGGGACGGGCGTACTCGCACCGTAGGGGGTTCGTACGGCCCAGGGGCCCGGATCCGGCGAGGTCTCACCGGATCCGGTGACACCCGGCCGGATCCGTCGCGACGGTGACGGCGCGCACCCGGGCGACGGTGGGCCGGCGACGCGTAGTACCCCGGTACCACCCGGTCGCCGTAGTCGCCGCCGCAGTACCACGGAAGCGGCTCCTCCTGCGCCTAGCGTTACGGGTGAGGCGGACCGGGACGGCCGGCGCCCGAGGGCGAGGGAGCATCGATGATCGAGGCGCAGCAGCTGACGAAGCGGTACGGGGAGAAGACGGCGGTCGACCGGCTGGACTTCACCGTGCGGCCCGGGTCGGTGACGGGATTCCTGGGGCCGAACGGCGCGGGGAAGTCCACCACGATGCGGATGATCGTCGGCCTGGACGCCCCGAGCGGCGGGTCGGTGACGGTCAACGGCCGGCGCTACGCCGAGCACTCGTCCCCGCTCCAGGAGGTCGGCGCGCTGCTGGAGGCGAAGTCGATCCACCCGGGCCGCTCGGCCTTCGACCACCTGATGGCCCAGGCCTACACCCACGGAATTCCGCGCCGACGGGTGGAGGAGGTCATCGAGCTGACCGGCCTCCGGACGGTGGCGAGGAAGCGCGCCGGGGCGTTCTCGCTCGGCATGGGCCAGCGCCTGGGCATCGCGGCCGCGCTGCTCGGCGACCCCGCCACGGTGATGCTGGACGAGCCGGTCAACGGCCTCGACCCCGAGGGCGTGCTCTGGATCCGCAACCTGCTCACCGGGCTGGCCGCCGAGGGCCGTACGGTCTTCGTCTCCTCGCACCTGATGAGCGAGATGGCACTGGTCGCCGAGCACCTGATCGTCGTCGGCCGGGGCAGGCTGCTGGCCGACACGACCGTCGAGGACCTGGTCCGCCAGGCCGGCGGGGACACCGTGAAGGTGGCCAGTGCCGACCCGGCGCGGCTGCGCGAGCTGCTGTCCGCGCCCGGCGTCGAGATCACCGGCCGGGCCGGCTCGGAGGAGCTCCAGGTCACCGGCCTGACGGCCCGCGAGATCGGGCTGAAGGCGGCCGAGCACGGCATCGCGTTGTTCGAGCTGAGCGCCAGGTCCGTCTCGCTGGAGGAGGCGTTCATGGAGCTGACCAAGGACGCCGTCGAGTACCACGGCACCACCACCGGGATCGACACCACCGGCACCACCGGCACCACCGGCACCCGTACCGACACCCCCGGGAGGGCGGCATGAGCACCATCGCCCCGATCCACACCTCCGAGCCGCCCGCCGCCCCGGCCGCCCGCCCGGCCTACCGGGTGACCGGCCGCCGGGTGCTGCGCGCCGAGTGGGCCAAGCTCTGGTCCCTCCGGTCCACCTGGATCACGCTGGGCCTGGCCCTGCTGTTCGTGGTGGCGTTCGGCCTCATCGCGTGCGCCCACTACAAGTCCCGGATCACCGAGGGCGGCCGGCTGGACCGCGACTTCGCCGACGCCACCGCCGTGCAGCTCTCGCTGTTCGGCACCGGGTTCGGCCAGCTCGCGCTGGGCGTCCTCGGCGTCCTGGTCACCGCCGGCGAGTACTCGACCGGCATGATCCGCTCCACGCTGGCGGCCGTCCCGCGCCGGCTGCCGGTGCTGTGGTCCAAGGCCGCCGTGTACGGCGCGGTCGCCCTGGTGGTCGGTACGGTCGGCGCCTTCACCGCCTTCCTGGTCGGCAGCGGCATCGTCTCCGGTACGCCCGCCGCGCTGTCGCTCTCCGACCCGGGCGTGGTGCGCAGCCTGCTCGGCGCCGGGCTCTACCTCGCCCTGGTCGGCGTGATCGGTGCGGCGCTGGGCGCGCTGCTGCGCTCGGTGGCGGGCGGCATCTCCGTCCTGGTCGCCTCGCTGATGCTGATCCCCGGCCTGGTCGGCCTGCTGCCGACCTCGTGGCAGGATCACATCAGCCCGTACCTGCCGAGCAGCGCGGGCGAGTCGATGTTCGCCCTGCACCACACCGCACCGGCGCTGGCGCCCGGTGCGGGCCTGGCGGTCTTCCTGGCCTGGACGGCCCTGGCGCTGGCCGGCGCGGCCTGGCGGCTGGTGCGCACCGACGCCTGACCGGGCGTCCGGGCGGGCCGGCGGGGAGTCCGGGCGATCCGGGCGGCCCCGCCGGCCGTCACCCCTTACGAACAGGTGAAATCCGTGACCACAGACGGCAGCGCAGCCGCCGGGGCCTCCCCGGAGCTCACCCTTCCGGGCCTCGAACCGCTCTGGGGGCATCCGCTGGTCGCCAGGCTGGCCCGGGCCGGGCAGCGCCTGCGGCAGTTCGACGCGGACCGTCCGTGGGTCCTCGACACCCTGACGGTTGCCGCGGCCTTCCTGCTGTTCTGTCTCCCTGACCTGGTCCACGGCGGCGGCGCGCGCGAACACCGCGGCCAGCTCCGGCTCGCGCGGCTCGGTACGGCCGGCACGCTGGCCTGGCAGCTCGCGCTGATCCTGCCGCTGTGGTGGCGGCGCCGGGCGCCGTCCGCCACCTTCGCGGTCGTCGTCGCCGTCTTCACCGCGCAGTGGATCATGGTGGTCTGGCTGCGCGCCGACGTCGCCCTGCTGATCGCCCTCTACAGCCTGGCGCTGCACGGCCGGCTGCGGCACCTGCCCTGGGCCTGCGCCGCGATGGCCGGCGCGCTGAGCGTGGTCGCCGTCCGGGTGTCGGCCGCACTGTACTTCGGGGACGCGCTGTTCTTCCTGGCCAGCGCCGCCACGGCGTCCGTCGCGCTCGGGCTCGTCCTGCGGATCCGCCGGGCCCACCTGCTGGCGCTGCGCGAGCGCGCGGTACGCCTGGAGATCGAACGCGACCAGCGCACCGAGCTGGCCGCCGCGGCCGAGCGGGCCCGGGTGGCCCGCGAGATGCACGACATCATCGGCCACAACCTGTCCGTGATCATCGGCCTCGCCGACGGCGGGGCCTACGCGGCCGAGGCCAACCCCGGGCGCGCCAGGGAGGCCCTCCAGCTCATCGCCGGCACCGGCCGCCAGGCGCTCGGCGAGATGCGCCGGATGCTCGGCGTCCTGCGCGAGCAGCGGGACGGCCCCGCGTTCAGCCCGCAGCCGGGCACCGCAGACCTCGACGGCCTGTGCGAACGGATCCGGGCCGCCGGGCCGGAAGTCCGCTACCGCACGGTCGGCGATCTGGAGTCGCTCGACCCGGCGGCGCAGTTGGCGGTCTACCGGATCGCGCAGGAGGCGCTCACCAACAGCCTCAAGCACGCCGGCACCGGCACCAGGACCGACCTGCGGGTGGAGGTCGCCGGCGTGCTCGTCCGGATCGGCGTCCAGGACACCGGCCCGCCGGACGGCGGACCGCCCGCCCCGCGGCCCCACGGGGACGGCCACGGCCTGGCCGGCATGCGCGAGCGCGCCGCGCTGTTCGACGGGACGGTCACCGCCGGCCCGCGACCGGGCGGCGGCTGGACGGTCGAAGCCCTGCTCAACCTCACCCCGCCCGCCACCTCACCCGCTTCCTCGCCCGCCATCTCACCTACTCCCTCGCCCGCCACTTCGCCCGCCGCCCCGGAAGGCCCCGCCTCGTGACCACCGTGCTGATCGTGGACGACCAGCCCCTCCAGCGGCTGGGCTTTCGCATGCTGCTCGAAAGCACCCCGGAGACCGACGTCGTCGGCGAGGCTTCCCACGGCGCCGACGCCGTCCGCCGGGCCGCCGAGCTGAGCCCCGACGTGGTGCTGATGGACGTCCGGATGCCCGGCATGGACGGCATCGAGGCGACCCGGCGGATCGTGGCGGCCGGCGGGCGCTGCCGCGTCCTGGTGCTCACCACCTTCGACATGGACGAGTACGCCCACGCGGCGCTGCGCGCCGGAGCGAGCGGCTTCCTGCTCAAGGACGCGCTGCCGGAGGAACTGCTGGCCGGCATCCGCGCCGTCGCCTCCGGCGACGCGGTGATCGCCCCCGGGCTCACCCGGCGCCTGCTCGACGCGTACGCCCAGCACCTGCCGGCCCGCGGCCCGGGCCAGGACGCGGCCGACGACCCCCGGCTCAAGGCCCTCACCGACCGCGAACGGGAGATCCTGGTCGCTATCGCCCGGGGCTGGACGAACGGCGAGATCGCCCGGCGGCTGGTGCTCGCCGAGTCCACCGTCAAGACCCACGTGGGCCGCGTCCTCGCCAAGATCGGCGCCCGCGACCGGGTGCAGGCCGTGATCCTCGCCTACGACCTCGGCCTCACCCGCGCCGCCGGACCGGGCTGACGGCAGCCGTCCGTGCCACGCTCCCGCCGGGCCCGGCGGGAGCGTGGCACGCACGGGCTCACGGGGCCGTCAGGGCCTCGCGCCCGTGCGGGGCCGTCCAGTCGGGCAGCGTGGCGCCCGGTGCGGTGAAGGTCGAGAAGTCCGTGGTGTCGGTGAAGGCCGGCTGCTGGTACAGGTCGCGGGCGTAGGCCCACAGGTTCGGGTACTCGGCCAGGCCCGGGTTGATCGCCCGGCCGGCGTTGCTCCCCACGTCGTAGCGCGCCAGCGTCACCCAGAGCCGGACGTCCGCCTCGGTGAGCCGGTCACCGAGCAGGTAGCGGCTGCCCTTCAGCCGCGCGTCCAGTTCGGTGAAGGCCGCCAGCAGGTCGGCGCGGGCCGTGGCCGCACCGGGGCCGGCACCCGCGGCGGCGGAGACGCCGTGGTTGACGGCCGGGCCCAGCCGGCCGTTCAGCTCCTCGATCTCCGCCCGCAGCCGCGCCGGGTACAGGTCCGCGCCGTTGCTCCACCCGCCGAACTCGGTGGCCAGGTCGATGCCGATGGTCGTGAAGTCGTTGCTCACCACCCGGCCGGTCTCCCGGTCCCACAGGGTCGGCACCGAGATGTGCCCGTCGAAGCCCGCCTCGGTCACCTCGTACGCCTCGCGGAGCAGGGTGAAACCGTTGACCGGGTCCGCGCCGTGGGTCTCCCGGAAGGCCCAGCCGCGCCCGTCGCGGCGGCCGTCGACGTAGGACACCGAGACGACGTCCTCCAGGCCGTTCAGGGCGCGCTGGATCGTCACCCGCTGCGCCCACGGGCAGAACCAGCCCGCGTAGAGGTGGTAGCGGCCGGGCTCGGCGCGGAAGCCGCTGGAGCCGTCGGCGGTGATCCGGCCGGTGAAGCGGTAGAGCGGGCGGGTGTCGTCCGGCGCCCGGTTGATCCGGTACTCGCCGTGGGCGGTGGTGTCGACGGCGCTCGCGTAGTTCGGTATCCGGCTCATCGTCAGAACCTCTCTGGATCCTCTGGAGTGGTGGTGGTCGGTCAGCAGGTGCGCAGGAAGCGGTCCAGCACCCGGGTGCCGAATTCGAGGGCGTCGACGGGCACCCGCTCGTCCACGCCGTGGAACAGTGCGGTGAAGTCCAGCCCGGCGGGCAGTCTCAGCGGGGCGAAGCCGAAGTGGCGGATGCCCAGCCGGTCGAACGACTTCGCGTCGGTGCCCGCCGAGAGCATGTAGGGCAGCACCCGCGCGCCCGGGTCCTCGGCGCCGATCGCCAGGGCCATCGCGTCGACGAGCGCGCCGTCGAAGGTGGTCCGGACGGGCGGCAGGCTGTCCCACTCGCGTTCGACGTCGGGCCCCAGGATCTCCGCGAGTTCGGCCTCGAAGGCCTTCTCCCGGCCGGGCAGGACGCGGGCGTCGACGGTCGCCCGCGCGACCGAGGGGACGACGTTGGCCTTGTACCCGGCGTCGAACATGGTGACGTTGGCGGTGTCGCGCAGGGTCGCGCCGATCATGCGCGACAGGTTCCCCAGGCGGGCCACCGCCGCCTCCGGGTCCCGCTCGTCGAACGGGACGCCGGTGAGGTCGGCCACGCCCTCCAGGAACTCCCGCACCGGGTCGGTGAGGATCAGCGGGAAGCGGTGCTCCTGGAGCCGGGTGACGGCCGCGGCGAGCTTGGCGACCGCGTTGTCGGTGTGCAGCATCGAACCGTGCCCCGCCGTGCCGGTGGTCTTCAGCCGCAGCCACATCACCCCCTTCTCGGCCGTCTCGACCAGGTAGGCCCGGGTGCCGCCGTCGAAGGACACGGAGAAGCCGCCGACCTCGCTGATCGCCTCGGTGGCGCCCTCGAACAGCTCCGGCCGGTTGTCCACCAGCCAGCGCGCGCCGTAGAACCCGCCGGCCTCCTCGTCGGCGACGAACGCGAAGATCAGGTCCCGCGGTGGCACCACGCCGTCGCGCTTGAACTGCCGGGCGACGGCCAGCGTCATCGCGACCATGCCCTTCATGTCGACCGCGCCGCGCCCCCACACGTAGCCGTCGTGCACCTCGCCCGAGAACGGCGGGATCGTCCACTCGCCCGCGTCCGCGGGGACGACGTCGAGGTGGCCGTGCACCAGCAGCGCGCCGCGCGACGGGTCGGCGCCGGGGAGGCGGGCGACCACGTTGCCCCGGCCGGGAGCGCCGGACTCGACGTACGTCGTCTCGTAGCCGACCTCGGCCAGCTTGGCGGCGACGTACTCGGCGGCCGCCCGCTCGGTGCCGCGCCCGCTCCGGTCGCCGGTGTTGCTGGTGTCGATCGCGATCAGCTCGGCGGCCAGGGTGACGACCTCCGCCACCGCCGAGGTCATGCGCCGGATCCGGCGTCGGGCACCCGGACGGCGAGGAAGCTGGTCCGGCGGCGCAGTCGGAAGCCCAGCGACTCGTACAGCCGGATCGCGTTGGTGTTGCTCGCGGCGGCGTGCAGGAAGGGCGTCTCGCCGCGATCGCGGATGCCGGCCGCGACGGCGTGCACCAGCCGGGTGGCCAGGCCCTGCCCGCGGTGGCCGTCGGCGGTGCAGACCGCGCTGATCTCCGTCCAGCCCGGCGGGTGCAGCCGCTCGCCGGCCATCGCGACCAGCGCGCCGTCACGTCTGATGCCCAGGTAGGTGCCGAGTTCGATGGTGCGGGGCAGGAACGGGCCCGGCTTGGCGTGCTCCACCAGCGCGAGCATCTCGGGCACGTCGGCGGGCCCCAGGCGGACGGCCTCCTCGTCGTGCGCGGCGGCCACACCGTCGTCCACCAGCTGTACTCCGCCGGCGTTCATGACGACCTCCCAGTGCGCGGGAGCGGCGGCCGCGCCGCCGGCCACCGGCACGATGGCGCCCGGCCCGAAGAGGGCGGCGACGTCGCGCCAGGTCGTCTCGTCGGGCTGGTCCGGCAGCCCGACCCAGGGGGACACGTCGGCCGGGTAGCGGAGCACGTCCCCGAGCCGCTCGGCGAGGTGCGCATGCGGCCCGAGCAGGGCCGACCGGGCGGGGTTGTCCAGCGGATGCGCCTCGACGGGCCGGGCCGGGGCCTGCGGCGCGCTGTCCGCTGTGTACACGTACGAATTGGGCATGGTGAAACCGTTCCTCGATTTCTGCGGCTCTGAACTCATGGACGGCCGACGGCAGGCAACGGCGGACGGCCGCGCCGCGACGGGGCACGGCGGGCCCGGGACGCGGTGCTGCGCGCTAGCGGGAGTACGTGGAGAAGGCGGGCCGGACGGTCACGGTCGACAGAGACCGGTCGGCGAGCCGACCCCGTCGATCCAGCGGCGCCGCACGAGCCGGGCGCCGGCGCCCGGACGGGGGAGCGCGTGCGACAGCGGCCGGCGACCCAGAGGTGCCCGCCCGGAACGCAGTTGGCGTGTGCGCATGCCCAACCTGTCTCGACTGTCGTTACAGCGAAGGCCAACACTACCGCCCCGGCCGGTCGCGGTCGCCTGCGATCTCCGCCACATTCGCCGCATACGCCCGACCGGCAGGGCGGGTCGCCGTCGTGCAGGTCGGCGGCGCCGAGGGCGGAGTGACGCCCCGTCGGCCGGCCGGGGGAGCCGGAGCCTCACCCCGTGCCGGAGCCGGCCACCCGCGCGGCGTCGATCTCGTCCTGCCAGGCCGGCCAGGGGAAGGCCTCGCCGTACAGGGCGGCGCACCGGTCGAGGTGCTCGCGGAAGGCGGCCGCCAGGCGGGCGGTGTAGTGCGTGCAGAGGGGGCCCGGCGGGGTGCCGCGGGCGGCCGAGTCGATCACGGCGGCGGCCAGGATCGCGGTGCGCAGGGCCTGCGCGGTGCCCGTGCCGCTGAGCGGGTCGTAGCGGATCGCCCCGGCGCCGACCACCAGCCGGCCCGGTGCGGGGCCGGCCGCCGCTGCGGCGGGTGCGGTGGCCGGGGCCGGATGGAGCCGGGGCGCCGCCTCGACGGCCGCCGCGGAGTTCGGGGCGCGGCGCAGCAGCGGCGCCAGCCGGGAGCCGGCCAGCAGCCGGGCCAGCAGCGCGGCCGGCCGCTCGACCGGGCCGGGCACCATCGCCTGGAGCAGGGCCCGGCCGTCGCCGAGCGGGGTGAGCTGGAGCCAGCCGAGGGTGGTGCACTCCAGCCGGGCCGTCCGCTCGTCCACGCCGCGGGCGAGCAGGGCCTCACCCGCGAGCAGCCGGCGGCGCCCGGCCGCCGGCTGTCCGCCGGGGGCGGCGGTGACCAGCCAGTCGTGCGGGCCCGCGCCCGAGCACCGGTCGGCGAGCAGCGCAGCCAGGCGCGCTGCCAGCGCCGTCCCGTCCACCAGCAGGGCGGGCTGGGCCAGCCGGCGGGGCGCCGTGCCGGCGCCCCAGCCGACCAGGCGCCCGGTCAGCCGGACGGCGCCGGGCAGCAGGGCCGCCGGGTCCTCCGGCCAGAGTGAGCGGAACAGTTCCAGGGTGGGGGCGTTGAGCAGCAGCGGCCGCGGGCCCGCGGGTTCCCGCGCCGGCAGCCGGATCCGGTGGCCGCGCTCGGCCAGCAGCCGGGCGCAGGTGAGTTCGGCCAGTCCGGATCCGGCGAGGGTGACGGTGACGCGGGTCAAGGCTGTCCGCCGATGCCGCTCAGCGCGGCCAGCAGGGCCTCCATGTCCGCCCGGTGGCGGGTGACGACGGCCCGGGTGCTGAGGGCAGCCGGGTCGGTGAGCGCGCCGATCTCCGTCAGGGCCCGGATCGCGGCCTCGGCGGCGGCGCGCGTCGCCTGGCCGTTCGTGAGCGCGGGGTCGGCGCCGGGCGCCGCCGGGGCGACGGCGGCGGGCAGGGTGAAGCGCGGTGCCAGGCCGCGTCCGGCGAGCAGGTGGTTGATCTCGTGCAGGTTGGTCATGGCCCGCCGGGCCTGTTCGATGAGCACGCCGCCGGCCCGGTCGTGCAGCCCGAAGGTGACGTCGAGCAGGCCGAGCAGCACGGCGTAGTTCTGGTCGCCGAGGTCGAGCAGGTGCTGGTCCAGCGGGGCCTGGGCGGTGGCGGCGAGCGGGCGCAGGTACTGTGCGGGCGTCAGGCCCGCCAGGTGGCCCTTGACGGCGGTGAAGCGGTGGAAGTGGTCCTCGCCCTCGTCGATGATCAGCTTGATCAGGTGCGCCAGGCGGTCGGCCCCGGGGTAGAGCTGCGGATCGCGGATCAGCGCCTGGTGCAGCCGGACGTACATGCCGTCCACGCCGGTGCCGACCTGCTGGCTGGGCCGTTCGACGTCGATGAACCAGTCGAGCTGTTCGGCGGTCAGCGGCTTGAGCTCGAAGGGCTGGTCGAGCTGGCGGTGGATGGCGGTGGCCCGGCCGAGCCGGGGCGGGCGGCCGAGGGTGCCGAGGGCTTCGTTCACCCAGCGCAGGTGGCGCATCTCGTCGACGGCGACCGAGAACACCTCGTCCGCGGCGGCGAAGACCCGTCGGGTGACGGCGTCCGCGCCGTCGGGCAGCGTCATCGGCGCGGCGAGCGAGTAGTGGGCGTACAGGTACTCCACGCACAGGGCGTGCTCGACGGTGGCCAGGTACTCCAGTTCGGCGATCACCTCCGCGGGGGTGAGCGGCTCGGTGACGGGTGTGGCCGGCAGGCCGAGGCTGTCGTCCTCCCGGCCGTTGAGCACGACGGGCAGCACGTTCCAGTCGGCGATCAGCTGCGGGTGGGTGAGCTCCTTCGCCGTCCGGCCGGCGAAGACCTTGAGGTCGGGCTCCGGCGGCACGGTGGTGCGGTCCCTGCGCAGGAAGTTGAGATCGTGGAACCGCCCGTCCGAACTGGTGGCGATGTCGGGCTTGGAGGCGGCCCAGTAGTAGCAGCCGCAGTCCCGGAAGTCGTACTGCCAGGGGGCGCAGAGACTGCGGGTGAGGTCCCCGGGCTCGTACACCTCGGGGTCGATCACGCCGTTCTCGTTGAGGAAGCGGGCCCGGTCGGCGACCAGCACGGCGTGGTCGAGGGTGCCGTCCGGTGCCCGGACGACGGAGCTCGCGCCGTCCCGCCGGGCTCGGTTCAGGCCACCGTCCACCACGTCCTGGCCGGGGGCGATCACGCCGGGCACCGGGCCGACCACCACGGCGACCGCGCCGGGGAGCAGGTCGTGCACCCGCCGCCAGACGTCCAGCCCGCCCAAGTCCCGGCAGAGCACCACGGGGGCCTGCGCCTCGGTCTGGTCGACGGTGGTGCGGCCGCACACCTCCCACAGGTACAGCGGCAGGTCGGCCCCGGTCAGGCCCCGGGCGGCGGCGACGCCGCCGGTGACCGCGATCACCTGCGAGCCCTCGCCGCGGTGGAAGTCGACGGTCAGGCCCGGGAAGAAGTGCTTCTCCAGGTTGCGCTGGTCGAACTCCAGCCCGGGGAAGCAGTTGTCGACCCCGCTCTCCGGGCGGGTGCCCGGCGGGTTGCCGCGCACCACGAAGTCGGCCCGGGCGGTGAGGTTGCGGGGGAAGATCTTCCCCTCGGGGACGGGCAGGTCGGGGCTCTCCGGGTCGGGCATGGACGGCTCCTTGCTGGGATCGGTGCGCCCTACCGGGCGATGGTGGTGGGGTCGCTGACGGCGGCGGGCCCCGCCTGCTGCTGCTCGAAGAAGTCTGGTGCGGCCTGGAGGAGTTCGACGTAGGCGCGCAGGCAGAAGGCCAGCCAGCCGCGGATGTAGTCGCAGCCGGGGCGGCCCCGGCGGGCGACCTCGTGGTAGCAGCCGCCGCCGCAGAGGTAGCGGGCCCAGCAGCCCCGGCAGGGCTGCATCCGGTCGACGTGGCTGTTCGCCAGGTGCCGTTCGCGGGCCGCCCGGTCGGGGCCCTCACCGACCGTGCCCATCGCGAAGGCGGGGTCGTCGACCAGCCGGTGGCAGGCGTAGAGGCCGCCCTCGGCGGAGGCGCTGAGGTAGCCGGCCCCGGCGCCGCAGGGGTAGGGGCGGTGGCTGCCGAGGTGCAGTTGCCGCATCGCGGTCTGGAAGTTGCCGAACGGGTACGACCGCCCGGCCGCCAGCTCCCGCAGTGCGGTCCCGCCGCACTCCAGCATCCCGTCCAGGAAGCCGGCGAAGGCGGCCGGGCCGATCTCGAACGCCGGGTCGGGGGCGCTGACCACGGCCGCGAAGCCCACCTCGTCGAAACCCAGGCCGATGCCGTGCTCCAGGATGTCCGGCAGCCGCCCGGTGTGCGGGGTGACGCTGACCCGGGCGGACAGGTGGCGCGGGCGCCCGTGCCGGCGCAGCACGTCCAGGCCGGCGCGCAGCTGGTCGTACGCGCTGCCTCCGCCGGGCGCGCGCCGCAGGGCGTCGTGCCCGGCCCGGTCGCCGTCCAGGCTGACGGCGACGGTGAACGGGTGCCCGGCGAACAGCCGGGCGTCCTCGGGCCGGACGGTCGTCAGGTTGGTGGTGAGCGAGAACCGGACCCGGTGGCCGGCCGCCTCCCCGGCCCGGGTGGCGTAGGCGGTCACCTCGTGCACCAGCTCGCGGGCGAGCAGCGGCTCGCCGCCCATGAAGCCGACCACCACGTCCGCGCCGGGGCCGGCCTCGGCGAGCAGCCGGTCGACGGCGGCGAAGGCGGTGTGCCGGGGCATCCGGCGGGCCGGACCGCCGAACCGGCCCTCGTCCGCGTAGCAGTGCCCGCAGCTGAGGTTGCAGGCCTGCATGACGTTGAGCGAGAGCGCGGAGAGCGGCGGCACCTCGGCGGGCGTGCCGTCGATCCGCGGGGCCGGTGCGCCGGCGCCGCCCCACAGCGGCAGGCCGAGCCCGGCGGCCAGCTCGGCGTCCTCGGCGCGGGTGTGCGCGGCGGCCGTCCAGCTCTCCAGCCGGTCGGCGCTCTCCGCCGTCAGGTCGTAGATCCGGCTGCCGTCCGCGACGAACAGGTGGGCGCCGTGCGCGCTGCGGAACACCCGGGCCTCCGCCGCCAGGCCGGGCGGCGCGGCCGGTCCGGCGGGCTCGCGGGCCGGCTCCTCGGGGCGGCGCCCGATCTGGACCAGGACGCTCACGTGCCCGCCTCGATCTCGGTCCGCAGCGAGTGGGCCCAGCCCACCAGCAGGTCGTACTGACGCCGGGTCAGGTGCATCGGGAACGCGTCGGAGCCGCGCATCGAGACCGGCATCCGGCGGTCGTACATCCGCTCGTCGGTCACGGGTCCGCGGATCACCCGCTCGATCAGCTCCGGCTGCTCGCGCATCAGGTCCTCCAGTACCTCCAGCGCGACGAACCGGCGGTGCCGGCGGCGGGCGCGCTCGGTGAGCCCGAGCAGCACGCCTAGCAGCGGTTCGGGCGGTGCGAAGGTCCTGGACCTGGCCTCGGCCGGGTCGACGCCGAGCGGGCCGGCCAGGCCGGCGTTCTCCAGCGTGGCCCGGTCGTTCTGGACGTCCACGTTGACGGCGGACATCGCCTCCAGGACGCGCTCGAACAGGTCGCGGACCTCCAGCGCCGTCCGCCGTACGTCGCCGAGGTAGGCGGGTTCGCGGACGTCCCCGCGGCGGACCCGGTCGGTCAGGCCGTCGGCGAGCGAGACGAACGGCCGGCGGTCCGGCGCGAAGTCGGGCGGGCTGACCACGATCCGGGCGGTGGCGACCAGCCCGCCGGGCAGCGTGACGGTGACCAGGCCGTCGCAGACGTCGTCCACCAGGCCGAGGCCCCGCTGGCTCTCGGCGCCCGCGAACAGCTCCTGCGGAACGGTGCGCGGGTCGTCCGGGTCCATCTCGTAGCTGCACCACCGCGCGTCCGGGTTCAGCACGAGCCGCCCGGCCGGGAGGGTGTACCGGCTGGTCTTCTGCGCCAGGTCGGTCGGCCCGTACACCGCGCCCACGGCGGGCGTGAACCGCAGCCGCAGTTCGGGGAACGTACTGTCGGGTGCGGGCAGTTGGACGGAGCCCAGCGGCACCTCGGCCCCGGGCGGCACCAACGGGACGAGGCCGGTGCCCTGCGGCGAGCGGCCGGCCAGCCCGTGCCGCCGGTGGTCGTCGCCGCGCACCTGGACGCGGGCCTCGACGCGGTCGCCGTCCACCTGGGTGTACTGGTGCGGTTTGAGGTTGGCGACCGCCACCTCCCAGCGCACGTCGGCCGGGCCGAGGCCGAAGCCGGCCAGCACCTCGGTGGTGACCGGGCCGGTGCGGCGCTGCCCGTCGGCCGTCCAGGTGCCGTGCAGTTCGAAGAACGGACAGACCGGGCGGAAGCCCCGGTCGTCCTTGAACCGCACCTGCTCCGGCATCCGTTCGGTCAGCGTGCCGTCGGCGGCGACATCGAGCGTCGGCGCCGGGACGACGGTGGTCTTTCCGGTGCCGCGCGGCGAGAGGTCGCTCGGCCCCCAGCGGTAGTTGTCGCAGGGCACGGGGGACGGACCGAGCCGGGCGAAGGCGAGCGGCGGGTGGAGCCAGAGCTGTTCGATCACGGGTGTCTCCAGTTCCGTGGAGGGGCCTGTCGATCAGGGGCACGTCGGTCGCTCACAGTATGTGATCAGTAACACTGTGCGACTGCTCGACGCCTGTTCGTGTCGCGGGGCGCATTGCCCACCGGCAGGCGCTGATGCCTCGCGGGGGAGTGCGCCGGTGCGCGCCCGGAGCCCGGGAACTCGGCGGGCCGCCCGCCCGACTGCCTGTGGGGGCCGCGCAGACGACGTATCCGGAGGGACGCCAGTGCAGACGACCAGAGGTGACGAGGCTTCGCGGACCACAGGCGCGGTCGGAGCGGCCGGACCGCCCGCCGCCGCGGGCACGCCGGTGGCCGCCCTGCTGACCGGGGCGATGGCGTTCTCGATGATGCAGCTGTTCCTGGTCGGGGCGCTCGGACCCCGGCTGGTCGGGGAGCTGGGAGTCTCCCGGACCGAACTCGGGCTCACCACCACCGCGGGCTTCGGGGTCGCGGCGCTGCTCTCGCCCGTCGCCGGCCGGCTGGTGGACCGGGTCGGGCCCCGGCGGTGCGTGGTGGCACTGCTGCTCCTCGCCGCCGTGTCGCTGACGCTGATCGGCGCCGCACCCGGCGCCGCCTGGCTGCTCGCCGCCGTCGCGCTCGGCGGCCTGCCGCAGGCGCTGGCCAACCCGGCCACCAACAAGGTGATCCTGGCGGCCTTCCCGGCCGAGCGGCGCGGCGCGGTCACCGGCTGGAAGCAGTCGGGCGTGCAGTTCGGCGCGTTCGCGGCCGGGCTGCCGCTCTCGCTGCTGGCGGCGGGTGTCGGCTGGCGGGGCGCGGTGTGGACGGCGGCGGCGGCCGCCGCCGGCGCGGCGGTCTGGGCGGCCCGGACGCTGCCCGCCGACCCGCTCCGGCTCCCGGGCGCCGGCGGCCGGGCCGGAGCGGCGGGCAGCGTGGTGCGCAGGCTCGCGGGGTTCTCGGTCCTGCTCGGTTGCGGGATCTCCTCCGTCAACACCTACCTGGCGCTGTTCGGCAGTCAGCGGCTCGGCCTGTCGGCGACGGTGGCGGCGCTGCCGGTGGCCGTGCTGGGCCTCTCCGGGATAGCCGGCCGGGTCGGCTGGTCGCGCGCGGCGGACGGGGAGGGCCGGGCCGAGGCACTGCCCACCCTGCTGGCGCTCGGCGCGGTCGGCGCCGCGCTGCTGCTGGCCGCCGCCGTGCTGCTGCACCTGCTGGTCTGGCCGGGAGTGGTGGCGGTGGGGGCGTTCGCGGTGTCGGCGAACGCCGTGTCGATGGTGCTGGTGATGCGCCGCTCCGCGCCCGGCCGGGCGGGGCAGGACTCGGCGCTGGTCGCGGCGGGCTTCTTCGCCGGGTTCGCGGTCGGGCCGCCGGCCTTCGGCGCGGTGGTGTCGCTGGCCGGCTACGGGCCGGGCTGGCTGCTGGTCGCCTGCGAGTTCGCGGGCGCGGCGGCGGTCACGGCGCCGCTGGCCCTGCGCCGGGTCAGGGCGGTGCGCGCGTGATCCCGGCCGGGCGGGTGGACCAGGCGGACCGGGGCGGCGGGCCGGTGAGCCGGGAGGACCAACGCGACGGGCGGGTGGGCCAGGCGGACCAGGGCGGCGGAGGGATGGACTGGGCCGGGCAGGCGCTGACCGCCGTCCTGCGGCGGGTCACGGTCACCGCCGAGGAGGTCGGGCCGCGCTTTCCGCTGTACGCCGACCCGGCCAGCGGCCGGTGGACGACGACCGGTCGCGGGGCCTGGACGGGCGGCTTCTGGGCCGGCCTGCTGTGGCTGCGGGCGCTGGCCTCGGGCGGGCGCGCCGACCGGGCGGCCGCCCGGGAGTGCACCGCCGGGCTGGCCGGCTGGGCCGAGCGGGACACCGCCACCCGGGGCCTGATCCTCTGGTACGGCACCGCGCTGGCCGACGGCACGGCGGACGGCCTGCGCGAGCGGGCGGCGCAGGCCTGCCTGTCCGCCTTCGACCCCGAGCTGGGCCTGCTGCCGTGGGGCGACGCGTTCGGCGGTCCCCGGCTGCTGGCGCGGGCGGACGGCGTGCCGGGCCTGGCTCCGCTGCTCGCCCGGGCGGGGGACGCGGGTGTGGCGGCCGCCCGCTCGCACCTGACACGGCATCTGGACCTCTGCCTCGGCGAGGATCCGCCGCGCCCGGCCTGGGAGGCGGCGCCCGGTGGCGGCTGGCGGGGCTGCGCGGAGCCGGCCCCGGGCTGGAGCCGGACGGGCGCCTGGCTGCTGCTCGGGGTGGCCGACGGTCTGGCTCTCCCGGAGGCTCCGCCGCAGCCCGGCCCGCGATCCGGACCATCCGTCGGGCTGTCTGCCGGGCTGTCTGCCGGGCTGTGGTCGGCGGCCGGGCGGCTGGCCGCACTGCGGCTCGCCGAGCCCGCCCCGCCCGTCCCCCCGGCGGGGCCGCCCGGCGGCCCGGTGGACACCTCGGCGGCCGCCATCGAGGCGGTCGCCGCGCTGAAGCTGGCGGCGCTGGGGGCCTCGTCCGGGCGTCCGGACGAGGCCGGCCGGCTGCGGGCGCGGGCGGAGTCGGTGCTGCGACTGCTCTGCGAGCGGCACCTGTCGGAGCCGGGGGCCGCGAGGCCGGCCGGGATGCTGCTCGACGGCTGCTACGACGCGGATCGCGGCCTGGCGGTCCGCCACGAGCTGGTGTGGGGCGACTTCTTCCTGGCCCTGGGCCTGGCGGTGCTCACCGGCCTCACCGGGCCGCTCACGGTCTGAGGCCCGGCGGCGGCGCACCGCACGCGGGCCTCAGGCGGGCCGCAGCACGTGGCGGGCGACCGCCGAGACGTGCAGTTCGTCGGGGCCGTCCAGCAGCCTGGCGGCCCGCCCGGCCCGGAACAGGGCGGGCAGCGGGGTGTCGGGGCCGAGCCCGGCCGCGCCGTGCACCTGGATCGCGGCGTCGGTGACCTGCTGGAGCATGCGGGCCGCCGCGACCTTGGCCAGGCCGGTCTCGACCCGGGCGTCCTGCCCGCTCTCCAGCCGCGCCACCGCCTCGTGCACCAGCGGGCGGGTGCTCCGGATGGCGAGCAGCGAGTCGAACACGAACTGCTGGACGAGCTGGCGGTCGGCGAGCGGGCCGCCGGCCTGGGTGCGGGTGCGGGCGCGCTCGCACATCAGCCGGTAGGCGCGGGTGGCCTGGCCGAGCCAGCGCAGGCAGCGCAGCACCCGGCCGAGCCGGAGCCGCTCGCCGGCGATCGACAGGGCCCGGCCGCGCTCGCCCACCAGGTGGTCGGCGGGCACGGTGACGCCGTCGAGTTCGATCTCCCACTGGCCGCCCGCGCCGAGGACCGGCAGTTCGCGGACCACCCGGAAGCCGGGCGCCGAGGTCGGCACCAGCAGCAGGGACAGCGCCCGGGAGGCCGGGGCATCGTCCTCGGTGCGGGCCAGCACGGTGACCAGGTCGGCGTCCGCGGCCCCGGTCGTGAACCACTTGCGTCCGTGCAGCGTCCACCGGCCGTCGGCGCCGGCCACGGCCCGGGTGGCGGTCAGCGCGGGGTCGGTGCCGGGGGTGTCGGGTTCGGTCATCGCGTAGCAGGTGCGCAGTTCGCCGGCGGTGACGCGCTTGAGGAAGGCGTCCCGGACGGCCGGCGTGCCGTGCCGGGCGAGCATCAGCACGTCCAGCAGCGGGGCGGAGCCGAGCGCGGCCGGCCCGTGGTCGCTGGCGCCCTCGGCCTCGGCGAGGTGCGCGTAGCGGGTCAGCGGGAGGCCCTGGCCGCCCAGTTCGACGGGCAGCGGCAGGGCCCAGAGCCCGGCCGCCCGGGCCTCGCCCCGGAGCCGTGCCATGGTCGCGCGCGCGTCGGGGCCGCCCGCGTCGAGCACCGGTTCGCACGGCATGACCCGCTCCCGGACGAACGCGGTGACCTGCTCGCGGAGTCCGGTCAGGTCGGGCGGACAGTCCGGCAGTCCCTGCCCGGCGAAGGAGGCTTTCTGATCATTCATGACGATTCCTCCGGATTCATCGGGAACCCGATGAAGTGACGATCCGACTCTCTGGCTGTGGAGCTGGTCGGCTGCCGAGGCCGCCGAGTTCCCGGCGTCGTCCGGACAACCCGCCCCACTGCCCCTCCAGTGCCCGCCCAGCCCGACCACCCGTGCCCGTTCAGCAGTCCCGTGCGGCCGCCCGCGGCCGCCGGAGAGGAGTGACATGGCCCCCCTGGCCCCTGCCCTCGCGGCCCAGCCGCTCGACGCCGTCGAGGTGAGCGTCTGCGGGCCGGCCGCGCTCACCGCCCCCGCCGTGGCGCACCTGCGGGCCCTCGGCGCGAGACCGGTGGAGATACCCGGCCCGGCCGGCCCGGCCCGCTTCCAGGCGCCGGGCGGCGTCAGCGCCGAGCTGGCCTGGGCGGACCTGTGCACGGACGCGGACGCCGCCGAGGAGGCGACCGTGCAGGCCGTCGCCGGGATCATGCACGTCCACGGCCGGCGCGACGGCGAACCCCGCGGCCTCGCCACCGACTACGCCGCGACCTGTGCCTCCGTGCTCACCGTGCAGGGCCTGCTCGCCGCCCTGGTCGGGCAGGCCCGGGGCGGCAGCGGCGCGCACGTGCGCACCGGCGCCGACCGGGCCGCGCTGCTGACGGTGTCGCAGTACCTGGCGGCGGCCGGAGCGCCGGAGGACGAGGCCGTCCTGCTCGCGCCGGGCAGCAGCCCGCCGTTCACCGCCGCCGACGGCACCCGCTTCGAACTGGAGGCGCTGGATCCCGGTCTGTGGGCCGCGTTCTGGCGGGCCCTCGGTGCGCCGTCGGAGGCCGTCCGCAGCGGCTGGCGCCCGTTCCAGTTCCGCTACGCGACGGCCTGCGCCCCGCTGCCCGAGGCCCTGCACGCGGCCACCCGCGCCGCCTCCTGGGCGGCCGTCCGACGGGCCGCGGCGGCGGTCGGCGCCGACGTCTGCCGGGTCCGCACGCTGGCCGAGCGGGCCGGCGACCCGCCGCCCGGCGAGCCCTGGAGCTTCCGGACGGGCGAGCAGGCGGCCCGCACCCCGGCCGAGCCCGCCGCCCGGCCCGCCGCGGTCGCGCTGCCGCTCGCCGGGCTCACCGTGCTGGAGGCCGGCCGGCGCGTCCAGGCCCCGCTGGCCGCCCACCTGCTCGGCCTGCTCGGCGCGGACGTGATCCGGATCGAGCCGCCGGGCGGCGACCCGCTGCGCGGCATGCCGCCGTGCTGCGACGGCGTCTCGGCCCGCTGGCTCGCCCTCAACCGCGGCAAGCGCGCGGAGCAGATCGACATCAAGACCCCCGCCGGGCAGCACGAGCTGCGCGAACTCGCCGCCGGCGCAGACGTGTTCCTGCACAACTGGGCGCCCGGCAAGGCCGAGCAGCTCGGCCTGGACGCCGACGCGCTCGGCGCCGTCAACCCCGGCCTGGTGTACGCCTACACCGGCGGCTGGGCCGGCCGGCTGCCGGGAGCCCCGCTGGGCACCGACTTCATGGTGCAGGCCCGGACCGGCGTCGCCGACGCGGCCCGCCCGGCCGACGAGCCGCTCGCGCCGTCCCTGATGACCCTGCTCGACGTGCTCGGCGGTCTGCACGGCGCCGAGGCGGTCCTCGCGGCGCTGCTGCTGCGCGAGCGCACCGGGCGCGGCGTGCGCACCGAGTCCTCCCTGCTCGGCGCCGCCGAGACCCTCACCGGCGCGGCCCTGCGGCAGGCCGCCGCCGGCGGCGACCCGCGCCGGCCCGCCGGGTTCCGCCGGCCGCTGCCCACCGCTGACGGCTGGGTCGCCGTCGCGGACGACTCGGCCGCCGGAGCCCGCGCTCACACCGGACGCCTGCGGCACCTCGGCACCACGAGCGCCGTCGCCCTGCTGCGCGCCCGGGGTCTCACCGCCACCGCCGTGACCACCGACCTGCGCGCCCTGCCCGCCGACCGTCGGCTGCGCGGCGCCCTGACCCGCGACAGCCACGGCGCCCTCGCCGTACCCACGCCCTGGAGGTTCTCGTGACACCCCCGATCCCGATCCCCGACCTCGTTCCGCCCGCGCTACGACGGGCCTGGGCCGCCGACGGCAGCTACCCCGACCTCGACCTCTACAGCCTCTTCCGCGCCCACCGCGTCGCCGACCCGCGACGTACCGCCGTGATCGACGCCGACGGCGCGACCAGCTACGCCGAACTCGACCGCAAGGCCCGATGTCTGGCCGCCGCGCTGCGTACCGCCGGAATCCGGGCGGGTGACGTGGTGGGCGTCCAACTCCCCAACACCCACGAGGCGGTGGCCGCCGACCTGGCGCTGGCGGCGCTCGGCGCGGTCGCCCTGCCGTTCCCGGTCGGGCGCGGCAGCCGGGAGGCGCTCTCGCTGCTCGGCCGGTCCGGAGCGGGCGCGGTGATCGTCGCCACCCGGTACCGCGGCACCGAACCCGCCCGGGAGCTCGCCGCACTGGCCGCTGAACTGCCCGCCCTGCGGGTGGTGGTGGCGGCCGGGGACGGGCCGGTGCCGGACGGCTGCCTGGCACTGGGCGAGCTGCTGCGCACCGACGCGGCCGGTTTCACGCCGGAGCGTCCCGCCCCCGACTCGGCCGCCCGGATCCTGGTCTCCTCCGGCACCGAGGCGGAGCCCAAGATGGTGGCGTACTCGCACAACGCGCTGGCCGGCGGACGGGGCAACTTCCTGGCCGCCCTGCTGCCGCCGGGCACCAGACCGCACTGCCTCTTCCTGGTTCCGCTGGCCTCCGCCTTCGGCAGCAGCGGCACCGCCGTCACGCTGGCCCGGCACGGCGGCACGCTGGACCTGCTGGAGCGCTTCACCCCCGCCGAGGCCGTGGAGGCGATCCGCCGCCACCGCCCCAGCCACGTCCTGGGGGTGCCGACCATGGTGCGGATGATGCTCGACCTGGTGACGGAGCCGCTGCCCGGCCTCGCCGCACTCGTCCTGGGCGGCTCCCCGCTCGACGAGGCGACCCGGGCCGAGGCCGAACGCGCCTTCGGCTGCACGGTGGTGAACCTCTACGGCTCGGCCGACGGCGTCAACTGCCACAGCGGCCTCGACCCGAAACCGGACCGGGCCGGCGGCCCCGGCACCGCCATCGGCCGCCCCGACTCCTCGGTGGCCGAGATCCGCATCACCACCGCCGCCGGCGAACTCGACACCACGCCGGGCGAGGTCGGCGAGATCGTGGCACGCGGCCCGATGACGCCGCTGTGCTACGTCGGCGCGCCCGAACTGAACCGCCGCTACCGCACCCCCGACGGCTGGGTCCGCACCGGCGACCTCGGCATGTTCGACACCGACGGCATGCTGCGGCTGGTCGGCCGGCTCAAGGACATCGTCATCAGGGGCGGAGCGAACATCAGCCCGGCCGAGGTCGAGGGCGAGCTCTCCGCGCACCCGGACGTCCGGGACGTGCTCTGCACCGGAGTGCCCGACCCGCTGATGGGCGAGCGGCTCGCGGCCTGCCTGGTGCCGCGGCCGGGGCGTACCCCGACCCTGGAGGACCTCTCCGCGCACCTGGACGGGCGCGGCCTGGAACGGCGCAAGCACCCCGAGCGGCTGCTCCTGCTGGACGCGCTGCCGCTGACCCCGGCCGGGAAGCCGGACCGCAGGGCGCTGCGGCAACTGGCCGTCGAGGCCGTCTGACGGCCGGCCGGGCGGCCGGGAGAGCCCTGGAGAACGGGCTCCTCCGGCCACCCGGCGTCGAGGACGGCTCAGACCCGGCCGACCAGCGTCAGGCCGGCCCCGTCGACCGCACGGCGGACGCGTTCGTCGTCGACGGCCCGCTCGAAGGAGACGGTCACCCGCCCGGCCGGCACGCTGACCAGCACCTTCGTGACGCCGGGGATGGCCGCCAGCTCCGCGCTGACCGACTTCTCGCAGTGGCCGCAGCCCAGGCCCGCGACGCTGAAGGCGGTGACGGTACATCGGGATGCCGCCGTGCGCCTGAACGGGGGCAGTGCGGGGGCCGGGGCGCGCCCGGCACCCGCTCCGGCTCCGGCCCCGGTGCCGACGGTGGCCGGGGCGCCCGTCAGGGCCGGTGCGCCGGTGTGCCGTTCGGCGTCCGCGAGCAGCCGGACCAGTGCGGTACGGGCCCGGAACACCCGCGAGCGGACGGTGCCGATCGGCACGCCCGCCACCTGCGCGGCCTCCTCGTACGGCAACCCGAGCATGCTGGTCAGCACGAACGCCTCGCGTCGCTGCGCGGGCAGGAGGGCGAGCAGTTCGGCCAGCGCCACCCCCTCCTCGAAGCCGGGCAGGCCGCAGTGCTGCGCCCCCTCGGCCGCCGTCTGCCAGTCGTCGGTGTCCAGCAGCCGGGGCCGGGCGGCGGCGAACCGGAACCGGTCGGCCACCGTGCGGCGCGCGATCGACAGCAGCCAGGTGCGCGCCGACGAGCGGCCCTCGAACCCGGGCAGGCTGCGCAGCGCCCGGAGATAGGTGTCCTGGGTCAGGTCGTCGGCGGACTGCGGATCGGCGCTCAGATGGGCGACGTACCGCCAGACGTCCTTGTGCGTGGCGCGGACGAACGTCTCCACGGCGGTCGGGTCGCCGTCACGGGCGGCCAGCGCCCAGGAGGTCACCTTCGCGTCGTCGTGGGGTGAGCGGCCTCGTGCGGAACGCGGGCGCGGCAGGGCAGGAGTCATCGCCGAATGTCCTTCGCGGTTAGTCGCCGGATGGTCGCGGGACCGCGCGGGGATCGCGCGGGTGCGCCCGGGCACGGGCCCGGGCGGGGGATCCTGGGGACGCCGTCAGCGGACGGCGGCCGGGGCCGGCGGGCCCCGCGAGGTGATGGCGTGGACGAGCAGCAGCCGGCGCAGCCGCCGCGCAC
>NZ_JBHUWW010000056.1:0-51848 GCF_042669755.1 Kitasatospora sp. NPDC057223
CGGGAGGACGGTCGTCCTCCCGCCCCCGGGCCGTGCTGCCTTCCGGCCGTGCGAGCGGCCCTTGGGGCCTGAGACTTGACCAGCCGTCAGATGCGGTAGAGAGTGCGCGCGTTACCGGCCCCGACCAGCCCGGCGATCCGGTCCGCGTCGGCGGCCGAACAGGCGCCGTCCCCCCGCCAGGAGGCGAGCAGGGCGCCGAGACCGTGCCGGAACTGGGCCGCACCGACCAGGTGCAGCTCCGGCAGGCCGTACCCGTCGGTCGAGAACAGCAGCTTGCCGAACGGGACGAGCTCCAGCATCTCGCCGAGCACCGCCGCGACCTGCGGCCCGGCGTAGGAGGCCGTCAGGCCGAGGTCGGTGTACACGTGCGGGAAGGCCTGGGCGAGCCAGCCGGCCTGCCGGTGGTACGGGTAGCCGTGCAGCAGGACGAGCGGGACGCCCGTGGGCTCGGCCGCCCGGACGAACGGGCCCAGCAGGGCGGGGTCGGCCCGGTGCAGGATCACGTCCGGATCGCCGAAGCCGGTGTGCAGTTGGATCGGGAGGCGGCGCTCGGCGCAGGCGTCCAGTGCCGCCCAGAGCAGGTGGCGCAGCAGTACGGGGTCGGTGAGCCTCCGGTGGCCGGCGGTGCGCAGCCACTCCCCCGCTGCCCGGACCACCTCCGCCGTGCTCGGCCGCTCCGCCGGGATGTCGAGCCCGTGACGGTAGGCCAGCACCGATTTGAGCGCGACGGCCCCGCCTTCGACGGCCGCCCCCACCGCCTCGCGGACGGCTTCGGGCCAGTCTGCGGCGCCCGGCCCGAGGGACGCGAGGGCCTCGGCGAGCGGCTCCAGCCGCACGACCTCGCGGACGTGGGCTCCCGAGAGGGCGGCGAACTCCGCCGGTGGCAGCAGCGGGCGGCCGGCGGCCGTGGGGAGGCCGGTGTCGACCAGGCAGGTGTCCAGGCCGGCGGCGGCGAGCAGCCGCCGGGCTGCCTCGGGGGCGCCGAGTTCGCGGCGACGGGCCAGGTAGTCGGCGGCCGGGGCGTGGGCCGGCAGCCCGAGCGCGGGCGGGCACCAGCGCCGTACGGCGAGCCCGAGCGCGCTGTCGAACGGCGAGGTGCCCGGTGCGGGCGGCCGGTCGGACTCGGTGAGGAGCCCGGCCAGAGTGCTGTCGTCGAGTTCGGCCGTCACCACGCTGTGGCAGTGGTGGTCGACCAGCCCGGGCTCCGCCGGGCCGGCTCCGCTCCGCCCCGGCTCGGTGTAGGCCACCTCTCCGAACGACCGTGCGCCGGGCGATGCCGCTCCGGACCGCCTCCCGGTGGAAGCCCCGCCGCCGGCCGCTCCCCCGGTGCCGGGCGGCACGTCAGTACCGCCAGCGCGTGGCGGCGATGAGCTCCTCGTCGCTGCGGCCGGCGAACAGCTCCTGCTCGGCCCGCCGGACGGCGAGCACCGCCTCGTAGAGCGGCTCCCCGAGCGCGTCCCGCAGCAGTACGGACTTCTCGTACGCGGCGATCGCCTCCGCCAGGTCGGCGGGCAGCCGGCGAACGGTGTCCTGGGCCAGGCGCGCCGGGTCGGCGGCGGTCTCCGGCGGCAGCCGCAGCTCCCGGTCGATCCCGGCGAGGCCGGCCGCGATCACGGCGCCGACCACGAGGTACGGATTCGCGGTCGCGTCGAAGCACTTGATCTCGGCGTTGGCCGCCTGGGCCTGCTCGCCGTCCGAACCGGTGACCAGGCGCAGCGCCGCCTCGCGGTTCTCCAGCCCCCAGCACTGGTAGGCGCCGGCCCAGCGGGAGGGCACCAGCCGCAGGTAGCCGGCCGGGCTGGGGGTGCCGAGGGCGAGCAGTTCGGGGAGTGCGGTCAGCACGCCGGCGAGGAAGGCCTCGGCCTCGCCGGTCAGCCCGTGCGGGCCGGGGCCGCCGTGGCCGAGGTTGCGCCCGTCGCGCCAGAGGCTGAGGTGCAGGTGGGCGCCGTTGCCGAGGCCGCCGCCCGGCTCCACGGCGGGTGCGAAGGAGGCGCGCAGGCCGTGCCGGGCGGAGACGGCGCGCACGGTGTGCCGGACGAGGACGGCGGTGTCGGCGGCGGCCACCGGGCCCTCGGCGGCGACCGAGACCTCGAACTGGCCGGGCGCGTACTCGGGGTGGATCTGCAGGACGGTCAGGCCCTGCTGTTCGAGTGCGCGCAGGACGTCGCGCAGGTAGTCGGACAGGTCGGTCAGCCGCTGGAGCCCGTAGGCCGGGCCGTGGGTGGGGTAGCGGGGCTCCTCGTCCGGCGGGCCGGCCAGGGCGGCGACCCACTCGACCTCGATGCCGGCCAGCAGGGTGAGGCCGCGTTCCCGGGCGGCGCTCTCCATCCGGTGGGCGAACAGGCGCTGGCAGCCCGGGTGTGCGGTGCCCTCCTGGGTGTAGCGGTCGGCGGGCGCCCAGGCCCAGCCGGGTTGGGCGGCGAGCGGCACCAGCCGGTCGAGGTCCGGGTACAGGCGGAGGTCACCGACGGGGCCGCCCGTCCGCGGGCTCTCGGTGATCGAGTCGTCGACGAGGAAGACGTCGAAGCAGGGGGCGGCGCCGATCCCCCAGGCCGCCGCGTGCTCCAGCCCGCTGACGGGCACGGCCTTGACGCGGGCGAGCCCCGCGTTGTCCACCCAGCCGACGGCCACCGCGTCGACGGCGGACGTGCGCAGCCGGTCGACGGCGAGGCGTGCCTGCGCGGCGCGCTCGGCCCGGGGCGGGCGGCGGTCGGCGGCGGTGCTCGTCGGGGTGCTCCTCGCGGCGGCGGTGCTCATGGGGATCATGCTTCCCTGCCCGCCTGCCTGGCGGTATTCCCCGTACGAGTGGTTTGGGCGCCTCGGCGCGGACCGGGGTGGGCCGGTTTTCCATCCGCCCACCCCCTTCCTACTTGTCGGTAACTTCGCTACAATGACCGCACGCACCACCGCCGGGCTTCGGGAGCCGCACCGGCGGGGTCGTCGCCCGGCGCGCCAAAGCGCTCTGCGGGCGGTGGCACGGGTGCGTTTCTCCCGGCCCGCACCCCTGCGGCGCACGGCCGGATTCTTCCTCGTACCAGAGTCGCTTCCTTCTCTTGAGCACCTGAGTACCACGGCCTACCCACAGCACAGCCGGAGCGGACCGGCTCCTGTGGCGTACGCCGCGACCGTCATCTCCCTCCCCCGTGCGCGACCCTCCTCCGGCGGCTGCCGGCCCCGTCCGACGGGTGCAGCGGCTCCGCCGGAGCGCGTGCGGGTTCCCATGACAAAGGAGTCAGGATCCAATGGAGCGTCCCTTTCCCACTGTCGCCGTGGTCGGCCTGGGCACCATGGGTGCCGGTGTCGCGGTGGCGGTCGCCAGGAGCGGCCGCCGGGTGATCGGCATCGAGGCGGGCGGCGACAGCGCCGCCCGGGCTCTGGCCCGGATCGAGGAGAGCACCGCGCACGACGTGGAGCGCGGGCGGATCACCGCCGAGGAGCGCACCGCGCTGCTCGCACTGATCTCGGTCGGCGACCGGCTGGACGCCGCGGCGGCGGCCGACCTGGTGATCGAGGAGGTCCCCGAGCAGCTGGAGCTGAAGCGGGAGATCTTCGCCGAGCTGGACCGCGTCTGCCCGGCCGCGACGGTGCTGGCGACCGGTACCACCGCACTGTCGGTGACCCGGATCGCCGCCGCCACCTCGCGGCCCGAGCGGGTGCTGGGCCTGCACTTCTTCAACCCGGTGCCGGTGATGAAGCTGGTGGAGGTGGTCCGCACGGTGCTGACCGCCCCGCAGGTGGCCGAGGCCGCCGCCGACTTCGCCCGCGAGCTGGGCAAGGAGCCGGTCGCGGCCGGCGACCGGGCCGGTTTCGTGGTCAACGGCCTGCTCTTCGCGTACCTGAACCAGGCCGCGCAGATGTTCGAGTCCAAGTACGCGACCCGCGAGGACATCGACGCGGCGATGCGGCTCGGCTGCGGCCTGCCGATGGGCCCGCTGGCCCTGCTGGACCTGATCGGCGTGGACACCGCGCGGACGGTGCTGGAGGCGATGTACGAGCAGTCCAGGGACCGCCTGCACGCCCCGGCGCCGATCCTCGGCCAGCTGGTCGCGGCCGGGCTGCTGGGCCGCAAGTCCGGGCGCGGTTTCTACACGTACGAGGCACCGGGCTCCTCCAGGGTGGTCGCCGGACAGGGCGGCGCCGAGGCCGTCCGGGCCGCCGGGCGGGACGTGCGCACCGTCGCCGTCTGCGGCTCGGGCACGATGGCGACCGGCATCGTCGAGGTGTTCGCGAAGGCCGGGTACACGGTGCTGCTGGCCGCCCGCAGCCAGGAGAAGGCCGACCGGGCCAAGGCGCAGCTGGCGAAGTCGCTGGAGCGTTCGGTGGCCAAGGGCCGGCTGAGCGCGGACCAGCGGGACGCGGCGCTCGCGCTGGTCACCCCGACCGGGCTGTACAGCGACCTGGCCGACGCCGATCTGGTGGTCGAGGCCGTGGCGGAGGACCTCGCGGTCAAGCGCGAGCTGTTCGCGGCCCTCGACAAGATCTGCCGGCCGGGTGCGGTGCTGGCGACCACCACCTCCAGCCTGCCGGTGATCAGCTGCGCCACCACGACCTCGCGGCCGCAGGACGTGATCGGCATGCACTTCTTCAATCCGGCGCCGGCCATGAAGCTGGTGGAGGTCGTCTCGACCGTGCTGACCGCGCCGGACGTCACCGCCACCGTGCTCGACCTGTGCGCGAAGGTGCGCAAGCACCCGGTGGAGTGCGGCGACCGGGCCGGGTTCATCGTGAACGCCCTGCTCTTCCCCTACCTGAACGACGCGGTCCGGATGCTGCAGGAGCACTACGCGACGGTGGACGACATCGACACCGCGATGAAGCTCGGCTGCGGCTACCCGATGGGCCCGTTCGAGCTGCTGGACGTGGTCGGCCTGGACGTCTCGCTGACGATCGAGCAGGTGCTGCACCAGGAGTTCCGCGAGCCCGGCCTGGCCGCCGCGCCGCTGCTGGAGCACCTGGTGGCGGCCGGCTGCCTGGGCCGCAAGACCGGCCGCGGGTTCCGCGACCACGCCCGCCGATGACCAGCCCTTCGGCAGGCGGTCCGCCGCGGGCCGGCTGGAGCCCCGGGGCGGCGTCCCGGTGGCCCAGACCGAGCGTGACCGGGCCCGTCGCGCCGGTCCGGCGGGCAAGGCCCGATGGCGTGCCGTCCGGGGCGTGTAGCGTTCCGGGCATGGATCGGGTTCAGGCAGTGTCCGAGCAGCAGTCCGTCGCACGGCAGCCGGCCCTGCGGCACGACCCGGCGCGCCCGGGCGCGGCCGGGGGCGCCGCGGCGGAGCCGGGCCCGGGCAGCCGGCGGGCGGCGGCGCAGCGGCTGCAGATGCGGCAGGACCTCGCCACGGCGGCGATGGACCTGTTCGCCGGGCAGGGGTACGAGGAGACGACGGTCGATCAGATCGCCGCCGCGGCCGGGGTGGCCCGGCGGACCTTCTTCCGGTACTTCCGGTCGAAGGAGGAGGCGATCTTCCCCGACCACGACGACACGCTCGTCCGGGTGGCGGACCTGCTGGCCAGCGCCGACTCCGAGGAGTACCCGCTGGACGTGGTCTGCCGGGGCATCAAGGAGGTGCTGCGGATGTACGCGTCCACGCCCTCGGTCTCGGTGGCCCGCTACCAGCTGATCCGCCAGGTACCGGCCCTGCGCGAGCGCGAGATCGCCGTGGTGGCGCGCTACGAGCGGCTCTTCACCCGGTACCTGCTGGGCCGGTTCGACGCGGCCGCGCAGATCCCGCCGGGCTGGCAGCGCGGCGGGGACGACGACTCGATGCTGGCCGAGGTCTCGGCGGCGGCGGTCGTGGCGGCGCACAACCACGTGCTGCGGCGCTGGCTGCGGGCGGGCGGGCGGGGGGACGTGGAGGCCCAGCTGGACCACTCCTTCGAGGTGATCCGCGGGACGTTCTGGCCGACGCCGCCGTCGGGCATGCGACGCCGTGGTGCGACTGTGGCACCCGGTGCCAGTGATGACCCGGACTCGCCCCTGGAGGCCGTCGCGGCGAGCGCACTCAGTGCCAGTCCGGGCGGTGAGGTGCTCATCACAGTGGCCCGCACGGACGCCCCGCTGGATGTCGTCCTGGACAGCATCCGGACCGCCCTGACCGGCCGCGGCGCCGAGTAGGTCCCAGCGTTCCAGCAGGTCAGCGACGTCGACGAGGCCCGTCCCGGTTCACCGGGGCGGGCCTTCGCGCTGCCCCGGACAGGGCCGTCGAACGCCTTTCCGGTTCATCCGAATTGATGACACCCAGTGTCTTTACGAGTGGCACAGGGTGCCACTACCTTGTTACTCACCAGTCGCGGCGCCGCGGCTCCCCACCTCGGCGCGCCGTCGTCAGGCACTCCCCCACCCCGGGAGTCAGGCCCACCCAAACCCGTCCACACTCAGCGAAGCCGGTGTCCGCTCCCGGCTACCCCAGACGCCCTGTGCCCTCACACAGGTACGCCTTCGGAGGCAGCCATGAAGGAAATCCTCGACGCGATCCTCAGCTCCGACAGCACCGCGGCGGACTTCGCCGCGATCAAGCTGCCGGAGTCCTACCGGGCCGTCACGCTCCACAAGGACGAGGAGCAGATGTTCGCCGGCCTCGACAGCCGTGACAAGGACCCTCGCAAGTCCCTGCACCTGGACGACGTCGCCCTGCCCGAGCTCGGCCCGGGCGAGGCCCTGGTCGCCGTCATGGCCAGCGCCGTGAACTACAACACCGTGTGGAGCTCGATCTTCGAGCCGGTCTCCACCTTCGGCTTCCTGGAGCGCTACGGCCGGCTCTCGCCGCTCACCAAGCGCCACGACCTGCCGTACCACGTGCTCGGCTCCGACCTGGCGGGCGTCGTGCTGCGCACCGGCGCCGGCGTCAACGCCTGGAAGCCGGGCGACGAGGTCGTCGCGCACTGCCTCTCGGTCGAGCTGGAGTCCTCGGACGGCCACAACGACACGATGATGGACCCGGAGCAGCGCATCTGGGGCTTCGAGACCAACTTCGGCGGCCTGGCCCAGCTGGCCCTGGTGAAGACCAACCAGCTGATGCCCAAGCCGGCCCACCTGACCTGGGAGGAGGCCGCCTCCCCCGGCCTGGTCAACTCCACCGCCTACCGCCAGCTGGTCAGCCAGAACGGCGCCGGCATGAAGCAGGGCGACAACGTGCTGATCTGGGGCGCCAGCGGCGGCCTCGGCTCGTACGCCACCCAGTACGCGCTGGCCGGCGGCGCCACCCCGATCTGCGTCGTCTCCAACGACCAGAAGGCCGACATCTGCCGGGCGATGGGTGCCGAGGCGATCATCGACCGCAGCGCCGAGGGCTACCGGTTCTGGAAGGACGACAACAACCAGGACCCGCGGGAGTGGAAGCGCCTGGGCGGCCGGATCCGCGAGCTGACCGGCGGCGAGGACGTGGACATCGTCTTCGAGCACCCGGGCCGCGAGACCTTCGGCGCCTCGGTCTACGTCACCCGCAAGGGCGGCACCATCGTCACCTGCGCCTCGACCTCGGGCTACATGCACCAGTACGACAACCGGTACCTCTGGATGTCGCTGAAGAAGATCGTCGGCTCGCACTTCGCGAACTACCGCGAGGCGTGGGAGGCCAACCGCCTGGTCGCCAAGGGCAAGATCCACCCGACCCTGTCCAAGGTCTACAGCCTGGAGCAGACCGGCCAGGCCTCGCTCGACGTCCACCAGAACAAGCACCAGGGCAAGGTCGGCGTGCTCTGCCTGGCCCCGGCCGAGGGCCTGGGCGTGCGCGACGCCGAGCTGCGCGAGAAGCACCTGCCGGCCATCAACCGCTTCCGGGACATCTGATGGCCGACCAGGCGAACGAGCGGGTCACGCGCGACCGGCCGTGGCTGATGCGCACCTACGCGGGCCACTCCACCGCGAGTGACTCCAACGCGCTCTACCGCAAGAACCTCGCCAAGGGGCAGACCGGCCTCTCGGTGGCGTTCGACCTGCCGACCCAGACGGGCTACGACTCCGACCACGTCCTCGCCCGCGGCGAGGTGGGCCGGGTCGGCGTCCCGGTCGGCCACGTCGGCGACATGCGCGCCCTGTTCGACGGCATCCCGGTCGAGCAGACCAACACCTCGATGACGATCAACGCCACCGCGATGTGGCTGCTGGCGCTCTACCAGGTGGTCGCCGAGGAGCAGGGCGCGGACATCGCCAAGCTCACCGGCACCACCCAGAACGACATCGTCAAGGAGTACCTCTCGCGCGGGACGCACGTCTTCCCGCCCGGCCCGTCGGTGCGCCTGATCACCGACATGATCGCCTACACGGTCGGCAGCATCCCCAAGTGGAACCCGATCAACATCTGCAGCTACCACCTGCAGGAGGCCGGGGCCACCCCCGTCCAGGAGATCGCGTACGCGATGTGCACCGCGATCTCCGTGCTGGACGCCGTCCGCGACTCCGGCCAGGTGCCCGCCGAGCGGATGGGCGAGGTGGTCGCCCGGATCTCCTTCTTCGTGAACGCGGGCGTCCGCTTCGTCGAGGAGATGTGCAAGATGCGCGCCTTCGCCCAGCTCTGGGAGAAGGTCACGCTGGAGCGCTACGGCATCCAGGACGCCAAGCAGCGCCGCTTCCGGTACGGCGTGCAGGTCAACTCGCTCGGCCTGACGGAGGCCCAGCCGGAGAACAACGTCCAGCGGATCGTCCTGGAGATGCTGGCCGTCACCCTCTCCAAGGACGCCCGCGCCCGGGCCGTCCAGCTCCCGGCCTGGAACGAGGCCCTCGGCCTGCCCCGCCCGTGGGACCAGCAGTGGTCGCTGCGGATCCAGCAGGTGCTGGCCTACGAGTCCGACCTGCTGGAGTACGGCGACATCTTCAACGGCTCCGAGGTCATCGAGACCAAGACGGCCGCGCTGCTGGCCGGCGCCGAGGCGGAGATCGCCAAGGTGCTGGAGATGGGCGGGGTCATCCCGGCCGTCGAGTCCGGCTACCTGAAGTCCAACCTGGTCTCCTCGCACGCCGCCCGGCGGGCCCGGATCGAGTCCGGCGAGGACAGGATCGTCGGGGTCAACTGCTTCGACACCACCGAGGAGAGCCCGCTCACGGCCGACCTCGACACCGCGATCATGGTGGTCGACCCGGCCTCCGAGCAGTCCGTGCTCGGCGCCCTCAAGCAGTGGCGGGCGGACCGCGACGAGAACGCCGTCCGCGGCGCCCTGGAGCAGCTGAAGGCCACCGCCCTCACCACGGACAACCTGATGCCCGCCACGCTCGCCTGTGCCCGTGCCGGCGTCACCACCGGCGAGTGGTCCTTCGCCCTGCGGGACGTCTTCGGCGAGTACCGCGCGCCCACCGGCGTCGGCGGCGCCCCGGTCGCGGTGGCGGCCGAGCCCGGCGGCGAGCTGGCCGCCGTCCGCGAGGCGGTGGCCGCCACGGCCGCCGAGCTGGGCGCGGGCAAGCTGCGCCTGCTGGTCGGCAAGCCCGGCCTGGACGGGCACTCCAACGGCGCCGAGCAGATCGCCGTACGGGCCCGCGACGCCGGCTTCGAGGTGGTCTACCAGGGCATCCGGCTGACGCCCGAACAGATCGTCTCCGCCGCGGTCGCCGAGGACGTGCACTGCGTCGGCCTGTCGATCCTCTCCGGAGCCCACCCGGAGCTGGTGCCCGACGTCCTGAACCGGCTGCGCCGGGCCGGGGTGGAGGATGTCCCCGTGATCGTGGGTGGCATCATCCCGGCAGCGGACGGTGAGGCCCTCAAGGCCGCCGGCGTCGCCGCCGTGTTCACCCCGAAGGACTTCGGCATCACCACCATCATCGGCCGGATCGTGGACGAGATCCGGCTCGCCAACAGGCTCCAGCCCTGGACGCCGGCCACCGCAGCGTCCACCAGCTGACCCCGGAAGGACTGACCAACCCTCATGAGCAACGTCAACAGGCTCCGCCCCCGCCGCTCCTGCCTCGCCGTGCCGGGCAGCAACCCGCGCTTCCTCGAGAAGGCCCAGGGGCTGCCCGCCGACCAGGTCTTCCTGGACCTCGAGGACGCCTGCGCCCCGCTGGTCAAGGAGAGCGCCCGGCACAACATCGTCGACGCCCTCAACAACGGCGACTGGGGCAAGAAGACCAAGGTCGTCCGGGTCAACGACTGGACCACCCACTGGACGTACCGCGACGTGATCACCGTCGTCGAGGGCGCCGGCCCGAACCTCGACTGCATCATGCTGCCCAAGGTCCAGGACGCCACCCAGGTCAAGGCCCTCGACCTGCTGCTCACCCAGATCGAGAAGACGATGGGCTTCGAGGTCGGCAAGATCGGCATCGAGGCGCAGATCGAGAACGCCAAGGGCCTGGTCAACGTCGACGAGATCGCCGCCGCCTCGCCGCGGCTGGAGACCATCATCTTCGGCCCGGCCGACTTCATGGCCTCGATCAACATGAAGACCCTGGTCGTCGGCCAGCAGCCCCCCGGCTACCCGGCCGACGCCTACCACTACATCCTGATGCGCATCCTGATGGCCGCCCGCACCCACGACCTGCAGGCCATCGACGGCCCCTACCTGCAGATCCGCAACGCCGAGGGCTACCGCGAGGTCGCCGGCCGCGCCGCCGCGCTCGGCTTCGACGGCAAGTGGGTCCTGCACCCGGACCAGGTCGCCGCCGCGAACGAGATCTTCTCGCCCGCGCAGGAGGACTACGACCACGCCGAGCTGATCCTGGACGCCTACGACTGGTGCACCTCCGAGGCCGGCGGCGCCAAGGGCTCCGCGATGCTCGGCGACGAGATGATCGACGAGGCCAGCCGCAAGATGGCCCTGGTCATCGCCGGCAAGGGCCGGGCCGCCGGCTTCGAGCGCACCTCCAAGTTCGAGCCCCCGCAGGCCTGAGACCCGTCCCGAGAGCCGTGAGGAAAGAACCATGCAGTTCGGACGTACCTACGAAGAGTTCGAGGTCGGCGCGGTCTACAAGCACTGGCCGGGAAAGACCGTCACCGAGTACGACGACCACCTCTTCTGTCTGCTCACGATGAACCACCACCCGCTCCACCTGGACACGAACTACGCCGGGAAGACGACCGACTTCGGCAAGAACGTGGTGGTCGGCAACTACATCTACTCGCTGCTGCTCGGCATGTCCGTCCCGGACGTCTCCGGCAAGGCGATCGCCAACCTGGAGATCGAGTCGCTGCGCCACATCGCGCCGACCTTCCACGGCGACACCCTCTACGGCGAGACGACCGTGCTCGACAAGTGGCCGTCCAAGTCCAAGGACGACCGCGGCATCGTCCACGTCGAGACCAAGGGCTACAAGCAGGACGGCACGGTCGTCTGCGTCTTCCGCCGCAAGGTGATGGTGCCGACCGCGACGTACATCACGGCCCGCGGCGGCGAGCAGCCCGGCCGCCCCGAGCCCCTGGCCTGACGGCCCCCCGACCCCGGCAAGGGGGGCCGCCGTCATCGGCCCCCCTCCGGTCACGGGGGCTCCGCGGAAGTCACGCCCGCGGAGCCCCCGTACCCCCACGCAGCGCCGCACGCACCAAGGCACCACGGCAGCACCGCAGCACCCCCACCCTCTTTCTTCACATGCATGACAGGAGCCGCACGATGGGACGCCTCGCACAGACCGACGGCCTCACCGAGATCCAGCGGGACATCCTCGCCACCGTGCGGGACTTTGTCGACAAGGAGATCATTCCGGTCGCCAACGAGCTGGAGCACAAGGACGAGTACCCGACCGCCATCGTCGAGGGGATGAAGCAGCTGGGCCTGTTCGGCCTGACCATCCCCGAGGAGTTCGGCGGCCTGGGCGAGTCGCTGCTCACCTACGCCCTGGTGGTGGAGGAGATCGCCCGCGGCTGGATGTCCGTCTCCGGCATCGTCAACACGCACTTCATCGTGGCGCACATGATCAACGCGCACGGCACCCAGGAGCAGAAGGAGTACTTCCTGCCCCGGATGGCGGCCGGCGAGATCCGCGGTGCCTTCTCGATGTCCGAGCCCGGCCTCGGCTCCGACGTCGCGGCGATCTCCACCAAGGGCGTCAAGGACGGCGACTTCTACGTCCTCAACGGCCAGAAGATGTGGCTGACCAACGGCGGCACCTCCACCCTGGTCGCGGTCCTCTGCAAGACCGACGAGGGCGGCAGCACGCCGTACCGCAACATGACCACCTTCCTGATCGAGAAGACGCCCGGCTTCGGCCCGAACCCGACCGTTCCCGGCCTCACCGTGCCCGGGAAGATCGAGAAGATGGGCTACAAGGGCGTCGACACCACCGAGCTGGTGCTCCAGGACGTCCGCATCCCGGCGGACCGCGTCCTCGGCGGCGTCCCCGGCAAGGGCTTCTACCAGATGATGGACGGCGTCGAGGTCGGCCGGGTCAACGTGGCCGCGCGCGGCTGCGGTGTCGCCCGCCGCGCCTTCGAGCTGGGCATCTCCTACGCCCAGCAGCGCTCGACCTTCGGCAAGAAGATCTCCGAGCACCAGGCCATCCAGTTCAAGCTGGCCGAGATGGCCACCAAGGTCGAGGCCGCGCACCAGATGATGGTGATGGCCGCCCGCAAGAAGGACAGCGGCGAGCGCAACGACCTCGAGGCGGGGATGGCCAAGTACCTCGCCTCCGAGTACTGCAAGGAGGTCGTGGAGGACTCCTTCCGGATCCACGGCGGCTACGGCTTCTCCAAGGAGTACGAGATCGAGCGCCTCTACCGGGAGGCGCCGATGCTGTTGATCGGTGAAGGTACCGCGGAGATCCAGAAGATGATCGTGGGACGCCGCCTGCTGGAGGAGTACCGGCTCGCCGACTAGGCACAGCGATTTCCGGCCGTCCGCAGGCCGCCGGAGACCGCCCGGGGTGTTTCACCGCCCGGGGGCGGCTCCGCGGCCCCGCCGACGGCCCGTCGACAGCCGGTGGACGGGCGTGCGGGCCCGTCCCGGCACCCGCCGTACCCCTGTGCGCCCCGGCCTGGTCCGCCGCGGGCCGGTACGGCCCCGGGGGCGGTCGCAGGGCGCGGAAACAGCCGTTACGCGCCCTGCGACCGCTTCTGCGCGCCGTCTTGCGTTCGTCCATTGGGCTGAGACTTGGGTCACCAGGGTCGTCGGACCCCTTGGGAACCGAACCGGGTCGAGCTACGGTCGTACACATAGCAGGCTCACCACGGGCCCGCACCGGACAGACGAACGAGCAGGCGGGTTGCCCACCCACCGTGTGCTCCCGATAGCATCCTCCGGGACAGCACAGCCGTCCCTTTATCACTCGATCCCCGCGGTGGCCCCCGTCCAGCGGCCATGATCCCCCGCGACAAAGGTCTTCGATGCCCATCAGCCCGTCCCCTCACACCTCCGTCACGGACCGCGATGCCCTCGCCGCTCCGACGGCCGGCCGGCGACCCCGCGTGACCATCGCGCGCGGAGCCACCCCCTGGTTCGTCCCCACCCTCGCCACGGCCGCTCTCACCACCGCCCTCACCAGGCGGAACGGTAAGTGGGCCCTGGCAGCGGTGCCGACCTGCGCCCTGGGCGCGGGCATGCTGTGGTTCTTCCGCGACCCCGAGCGTGAGATCGGCACCGGCCGGGTGATCTCGCCCGCCGACGGCGTGGTGCAGAGCATCGATGCCTGGCCCGACGGCCGGACCCGGGTCGCGATCTTCATGAGCCCGCTCAACGTGCACGTCAACCGGGCCCCGCTGCCCGGCACCGTGACGTCCGTCGAGCATGTCGCGGGCGGCTTCGTCCCCGCGTTCAACAAGGACAGCGACCAGAACGAACGTGTCGTGTGGCATTTCGACACCGAGCTCGGCGACATCGAGATGGTGCAGATCGCGGGGGCCGTGGCCCGTCGCATCGTGCCGTACGTGGACGCCGGCACCAAGGTCGAGCAGGGCGAGCGGATCGGTCTGATCCGGTTCGGCTCGCGCGTCGACACCTACCTGCCGGCCGGCGTCGAGGCCGGCGTCGAGGTCGGCCAGAAGACCACCGCCGGGGTGACGCGCCTTGACCGTGACTGATCCTGAGACGATCGCAGGCCTGGATGACGAGGAGACCGAGCTCCGTCGCCGCCGTTGGGCGCGCGACCGCGAGCTGCGGGCTCCGCGTTCACCGCAGCACCTGTCCACCGCCGACTTCCTGACCCTGGGCAACGCCGTCTGCGGCTTCCTGGCGATCTACTCGATCACCACCGGGGTCCTGGTGCCGCACATCACCAACCCGGACGCCGCCCCGGACCGGCACAGTGCCGCGACCGCCGTGGTGCTCCTGCTCATCGGCTCGATGTGCGACCTGTTCGACGGCCTGGTGGCGCGCAAGCTGCGCTCCTCGGCCCTGGGTGCCGAACTCGACAACCTGGCCGACCTGATCAGCTTCGGCATCGCGCCGGCCTACTTCGTCGCGGTCTGGGGCATGGTCTCGCCCGGTTCGGACAGCCGGCTCTCCGCGCTGATCGCGCTGACGGTGCTGCTGTCGGTGGTGCTGCGGCTGGCCCGCTTCTCGGCCGTGAAGATGCGGCCGGGGGTCTTCCAGGGCATGCCGTGCCCGATGGGTGCCATGACGGTGCTCGCCATCGTGCTGCTGGACCCGCCGTTCCTGCCGGGTCTGCTGGCCATCGCCGGTACCGCGTACCTGATGATGAGCCGGATCGAGTACCCCAAGCCGCAGGGCATGCTGGCCACCGCGACGCTCTGCTGGATCGTCGTGAGCATCGGCTGCCTCGCCGCCTGGGCGACCGGCCTGCCGGGTGGCGACACCCTGCTGCACATCGGCGCGTTCGCCCAGATCGCGCTGGCCGCGATGGCGCCGCTGCTGGTGATCCGCCGCAAGGTGGGCCAGAAGGTCGGCGACGTGCGCGCCCGCCGCGCGGAGTCGCGGGTCGGCTGACCGCGGGTACGACAGCGAAGGGGCCCGGATCCACCAGGATCCGGGCCCCTTCGGCGTGCGCGGTGCGTTCAGGCGCCGCCGGTGCGCTCAGGCTCCGCCGGTGTGCACGGCGAAGGCGGAGCGCCGGGCCGCCCGGGCCACCGCCGGGTCGGGGTGCACGCCGGAGACGGCGGTGAGCACCGACGTGGCGCGCGGGTGCCCGGACTGGCGGGCGCGGGCGAACAGCCGCACCGGGTCGCCGGCCGAGGCCGCCTCGACGTGGCCGACCAGCAGTCCCGTCTCGCCGTGGTCGAGGACGGCGGCGGCGGTGTCCACCCAGAGCCAGGCGGCGTCCTCGGCGCCCAGCACGTCGGCCGGCGAGACGCCCTCCTCGTCCGACTGCTCGGCGAGCCAGAGCAGCGCGTACGGGCGCAGCACCGGCTCGTCGACGGCGGCCCGGACGGCCTGTTCGGCGGTGCCGCCCGCGACCCGCAGGGCCTCGAAGGCGAGGCCGCGCACCAGGGCGTCGTCGCCCTGGGCCGCGTCGAGCAGTTCGGCGACGGCACGGTCGACCGGCCGGGCGGCGACCCAGGCGCGGTACTCGGCGCGGGCCGGGCCGGGTGAGTAGTCGGCGCAGGCGTTGAGGAGTTCCAGGGCGCTCTGCTCGATGTGCCCGGCGGCGGTCTGCGCGACGGTGCAGATCTCCTCCAGCTTGGCGCGCACCGCCCAGTGCCCGAGTCCGGAGAGCTCGGCGGCCTCGTCCTTGCGGAGCACGGCGCCGACGGCGGCGAGGCCGTCGAGCATCCAGTCCAGGACGGCGGCGACGTCGGAGGGCGCGGGCGGGTTGTCGACCTGGGGCTCGCGGCAGGTGCCGCGGACGGCGGACACGGCGGAGGCCGCGTGCGGCACGGGCGAGAGCGGGAGCCCGCCGGTGCCGGCGCCCATCCGGCGCTCGTCGAGGCCCCGGCGCAGCAGCTCCATGAGCTCGCTCTCGGGGACGGGGCCGTCGACCAGGTGCAGGAAGGACAGCAGTTGCGGGGCCTGGTCGACGGCCTGCCCGGCGAGCACCGCGAAGACGCCGCGCAGGGCGGCCGGCGGCACCGGGGCGAGCAGGGTCCAGGCGTCGAAGAGTGCGGACCAGCCGCGGACGACGGCCTCGTCGTCGTGTTCCCAGGCGTGCAGGCGCCAGCCGGGTGCGGCGCCGCCGTCGCGGGGCTCGACCAGGCCGGTGAGCAGGGCCTGTCCCCAGGCCTTGGCGGCGGCGCCGACCGTCATGGCGAGCGCGCGGCCGGCCGCGCGGGCGTCGTCGGGCAGGAGTTCGCCGCGCTTGTCGACCTGCTCCAGCTCGCCGGCCCAGCGGGCGATCCGGACGGCGTCGACGAGCATCCGCCGGGCCAGCGGGGCCAGCTCGGCGGGTGCGGGGAAGCCTTCGGGTACGGGGACACGCCCGCGCCCGGGGGCCGGTGCGGGGCCACGGCGGCGGGGTGCGCCGGGGGTGCCCGGACGCGCACCGTCGGTGCGGTGGGCGGTACCGGGCAGACGCGTCACCGTCGCGCCGGTACCGATCGTCGGCGGGAGCGGGGCATCACGGTCGCGCGGGTTCCGAGACGTCACGCCGTGCAGTCTTCCCCGTGCACGGGCGTTCTGTCACATCGAGTTCGGCGAGTCTGCGGGGAGGCGGGGCGGTAGGGGTCACAAGATCGGGCAACAGGCCCCAAACCGGTCCCGCCCGACCCGAAAATGACGTGCTCACGCCACCCTCTGGTACCCGCCGGCACCGGACGGCCGGGTTCAGAGCAGCGGCGTGAGGAACCGCCGCAGGCTCTCCTCGTAGCCGCCCGGATCCGCGTTCCACAGGGCCGCGTGCTCCGCCCCGGGGACGGGCCGCAGGGTGACCAGGTCGGCCCGGCGCTCCCCGAGGCGGGCGGCCGCCTGCCAGGGCGCGACCGCGTCGGCAGGGCTGTGCAGCACCAGCGTGGGCACCTGGAGGTCGGTGCCCTCGGCGAGCCGGGCGAAGCCCGCGAGGTCGACCTTGGAGCGCCCCTCGGCGGCCAGCGCGCCCAGCGCGGCGAGCGGGGCGCTGACACCGGCGCCGGTGGCCTGCCGGCGCACGGTGGCGGGCCAGTCGAGCACCGGCGAGTCCAGGATCAGCCCGCTGACCGCCGACGCCCAGGTGGAGCGGGCGGCCGTCTGCAGGGCCATCGTGGCGCCCAGCGACCACCCGTAGAGGACGACCCGGCCCGCACCGCTGTCCAGGGCCAGCCGGACGGCCGCCTCGACGTCGCGCCACTCGGTCTCGCCGAAGTGGCCCAGCCCGTCGGGGGAGGCCGGCGCCCCCTCGTCCCCCCGGTAGGTGACCGAGAGGACGGGCAGGCCGAGCCGCGCCAGCTGGGGCATCGCGCAGAGCGTCTGCTCGCGGTCGGCGCCCGGGCCGTGCACCAGCAGCACCCAGATGCCGCGCTTGCCGTCCACGTACCAGGCGGGCAGCGCGCCGCCCTCACCGTTGGCGGCGGTCTCGATGAACGGGAGCCCGAGGGCGGTCCCCGGGTCGCCCCGGTACACCCGCGGGGTCAGCCGGACGGCGGTACCTGGCTCCGGGGCGCCGTCGGCGCGCTCCAGACGGCGGGTGACGCCCTGCGGGGAGCTCTGCAGGACGTCCCCGACCACCGCGTGACCGTCCGCCCCCCATTCGAGGGCGTAGCGGCCGGGGCGGGCGCTCTGCGGCGTCCGGGTGAGCGTGACGCGGCCGGCCGCCAGGCCGGTGACCCGTACCTGCGCGGCGCCCTTCGGGGCGCCGCCCGCCCCCGGGTGCACCGCCCGCTCGGAGACCCTGCGGCCGAGCGCCAGCACGGCGACGCCCGTCCCGGCTGCGGCTGCCGCCACGACGGCTGCGGTTCCCCAACGCATATCGCTCTCCCCGCTCTGGTGCCTGCCGCTCCGCCGCCTCGCCGGCCGCGGCCCGGTTGCATACACACACCAGTCCACTCGCCGCGCGGGCGGGCGGCCACCGGTGCGGGCCGTCCGGGGCACGGAACGCCGGCTCGCCGCCGGCGCCGGTCAGACCGGGATCCCGGTGTGCTGCCCCGCCAGCAGCTCCCAGAAGCGCTCGGCGAGCGGGCGGTCACGCCGGGGCGGCTCAGGTTGCGCCGGGGCGGCGGACCCCCAGCTGCCCGCACCCCAGTGGGCGGTGACCTGCTGCTCCTCCTGGAGGTCCGTCAGGACGGCGGCCAGGGTCTCCCGCGGCACCGGGACGATCCGCCCGATCGCCTTGACCTGCGCCTGCCAGCGCCCGTCGACGCACCGGCGCAGCCGCTGTTCGAGTTCGTCCCCGCGCCCGAGCACGGCCGGCACGTCCCGCAGGGTCAGCCCGAGCACCTGGGCCAGGGCGTACGTCTGGTCCTCGTCGCCGTTCCAGCTGCCGGTGGCCTCCGCCAGTTCGTACGCGCGCGGCGGGACGCCGATCCGGCGGGCCGCCTCCTCCCGGCCCAGCTCGCGGGCCACCCGGAAGTCGCGCAGGCAGGCCGGGCGGGCGCCCATCAGCTGCGCCGGCGGACACCACAGGGCGCGGGCCAGGGCGATGAACTCCTCCTCGGACGGCCGGATCTCACCGCTCTCCCAGCCGATGACGTGGCCGGGCAGCAGCCGGATCCCGTGCGCGGCCATCCCCTCGGCCACCTGTTGAGGGGTCAGGCCCAGTCCGGCACGGTGTGCCCTGGCCGCCGCGGGCGAGAAGGGGACCGGCGGCAGGTGGGGCTGTCTGGGTCGCATGGGGAACGACCGTACGGGCCGGGGCCGGTGCGCCCCCAGGCTCCGAACGCACGAAGCGCGGCCCGGGCTCCACCCGCGCGACCGGCGGATCGTCCAGAGCCCGACGGCCCGGCGGGCACCGTACTCGGAGGTAGCGACGGTTCCCGGGGCCGGCCGGCCGGCCGCCCAACCGCCGCTGCGGGCGCGCCCGCCGTGCCCGCCCGGCGTGTGACCAAACCCTCCGCGACCTCGGTTGACGCCCGGTCGAACAGCGTGATGGGATCCTTCAGCCAAACGGAGGCAATGCAGAGGAAGCCGGTGCGAATCCGGCGCGGTCCCGCCACTGTCACCGGGGAGCACACTCGAACAGGCGTCAGCACGGCCCCCCGGGGCCCGCGGACGCCCCGGGCGTGCCCGACCCGGAAGCCAGGAGACTCTCGCCCCCGGTACGTCGATCCAGGGCGCGGACCCTGAGTGAGGACACGCACGCCATGCAGGCTGCCCGGGCCGACCACCGGCCACCGTCGAACCGAGCCCGCCGCCGAACCGCGTCGCCCCTGCCGTGCGCGGGCTGACCCGCAGCGCAGCCTTCGCCCTCGGAGCCGTCGCCGGATACCTCGCCGACGCCCGCTTCGCGGACCCCCGCCGCGGCCACCCCGTGGCCGCCTTCGGCACCGCCGCCGGCCGCCTGGAGCGGCTGCTCTGGCGTGACCGCCGCGCCGCCGGCACGGCGTACACGGCGCTCTGCGTCGGCACCGTCGCGGCCGGCGCCGTGCTGGCCGAGCGGACGGCCGGGCGGCTCCCCGCCGGCCGGGCGGCGCTGGCCGCCGCCGCGACCTGGACGGTGCTCGGCGGCACCTCGCTCACCCGGGAGGCGCGGACCATCGGCCGCGCGCTCTCCGCGGGCGACCTCGCCGCCGCCCGCGAGCGGCTGCCGCACCTGTGCGGGCGCGACCCGAGCGCCCTCGACGAGCAGCAGATCGCCCGCGCCGTGGTCGAGTCCGTCGCCGAGAACACCGCCGACGCCGTGGTGAACGCCCTGGTCTGGGGTTCGCTGGCCGGCACCCCCGGCCTGCTCGCCTTCCGCGCCGTCAACACCCTGGACGCGATGGTCGGGCACCGCTCGCCGCGCTACGCCCGGTTCGGCTGGGCCTCGGCCCGGCTCGACGACGTGGCGGGCTGGCCGGGGGCCCGGCTCACCGCCCTGCTGACGGTCTGCGCCGCTCGCGAGCCCGGCACGGCCTGGCGGGTCTGGCACCGCGACGGCGCCGCCCACCCCAGCCCCAACGCGGGCCGCGCCGAGGCCGCCTTCGCCGGCGCCCTCGGGGTGCGGCTGGGCGGCACCCTCGCGTACGGGGCGCGGGTCGAGCACCGGCCGGTGCTCGGCGCCGAACTGCGCCCGGTCGGGGTGGACGACATCGAGCGCGCCTGCCGGCTGTCCCGCCGGGTCGGCCTGCTGGCGCTCGGCGTCACGGTGGCCGGGCACGGCGCCCTGCGGTACGCCCTACGGACAGTCGGTGGGCAACGAGGCAGTCAACGAGAGGGTGGCCGGAATTGAGCGGGGCACTGCTGGTCGCCGGAACGACGTCGGACGCGGGCAAGAGCGTGGTCACGGCAGGGATCTGCCGGTGGCTGGCCCGGCAGGGCGTCAGGGTCGCGCCGTTCAAGGCGCAGAACATGTCCCTCAACTCCTTCGTCACCGCCGACGGCGCCGAGATCGGCCGCGCGCAGGCGATGCAGGCGCAGGCCGCCCGGGTCGAGCCCGAGGCGGCGATGAACCCGGTGCTGCTGAAGCCCGGCGCGGACGGCCGCAGCCAGGTGGTGCTGCTCGGGCGGGCGGTCGCCGAGGTCGGCGCGATGGACTACCGCGAGCGCAAGCCCGTCCTGCTGGAGCGGGCCCTGGAGTGCCTGGCCGACCTGCGGCGCCGGTACGACGTGGTGGTCTGCGAGGGCGCGGGCTCGCCCGCCGAGATCAACCTGCGGGACCGCGACATCGCCAACATGGGCCTGGCCACCGCCGCCGGGCTGCCCGTCGTCGTGGTCGGCGACATCGACCGGGGCGGGGTGTTCGCCGCCATGTACGGAACGCTGGCGCTGCTGTCCGCCGAGGACCAGCGGCACGTGGCCGGCTGGTTCGTCAACAAGTTCCGCGGCGACGCCCGGCTGCTCCAGCCGGGCCTGGAGATGCTGCACGGCCTGACCGGCCGTCCGGTGCTCGGCACCCTGCCGATGCTCAAGGGCCTGTGGCTGGACGCCGAGGACTCGCTCGACCTCTCCACCGTCGTCGACCGGGAGGACAGCCCCGGCCCGTACGGCGCGGACGTGCTGCGGGTGGCCGTGGTGCGGTTCCCCCGGCTGTCCAACTTCACCGACCTGGACGCGCTGTCCCAGGAGCCCGGGGTGCTCGTCCGCTGGGCGACCCGGCCGGAGGAACTGGCCGACGCCGACCTGGTGATCCTGCCCGGCACCCGGGCGACCGTCGCCGACCTGGCCTGGCTGCGCGAGCGCGGCCTGGAGCCGGCGCTGAGGGCGCGGGCCGCGGCCGGGCTGCCGGTGCTGGGCGTCTGCGGCGGGTACCAGATGCTGGCCCGGGAGATCGTGGACGAGGTGGAGTCGAAGGCCGGCGCGGTCGGCGGCCTCGGCCTGCTGCCCGCGCACGTCCGGTTCGGCGCCGAAAAGGTGCTGGCCCGGCCGGTCGGCGAGGCCTACGGGCAGCGGGTCGAGGGCTACGAGATCCACCACGGCGTGGTCACGGTCGAGGGCGGGGAGCCGTTCTTCTCCGATGGCCGCGGGCAGAGCCTGGACGGCTGCCGGGACGGATCGGTGTGGGGGACGACCTGGCACGGCGCGCTGGAGAACGACGGGTTCCGCCGGGAGTTGCTGCGCGAGGTGGCGAAGCTGGCCGGGCGCGCGTTCGTCCCGGCGCCGGACACCTGCTTCGCCGAGGCGCGCGAGGCCCGGCTGGACCGGCTCGGCGACCTGATCGAGGAGCACGCCGACACCGGCGCGCTGTGGCGCCTGATCGAGGGCGGGATCCCGGCGGACGGGCTGCCCTTCGTGCCGCCGGGTGCGCCGTGAGCAGTTCTGTGGGTACGGATGCCGAAGACCTGACAGAGGAGATGGACCGCGAATGAGTGACGTCCGATACCCGTTCACCGCGATCGTCGGCATGGCCGACCTGCGGCTCGGGCTGCTGCTCAACGCGGTCTCGCCGGCCGTCGGCGGGGTGCTCGTGCGCGGCGAGAAGGGCACCGCCAAGTCGACGATGGTGCGCGCGCTGGCCGGCCTGCTGCCGTCCATCGCGACCGTCGGCGGCTGCCGCTTCGCCTGCGACCCGGCCGCCCCCGACCCGCAGTGCCCGGACGGCGCCCACGACGGCGCGGACACCGCCTCCCGGGCCGCCCACCTGGTCGAACTCCCGGTCGGCGTGACCGAGGACCGGATCGTCGGCTCGCTCGACCTGGAGCGGGCGCTCGCCGAGGGCGTCAAGGCCTACGAGCCCGGCCTGCTGGCCAGGGCCCACCGCGGCGTGCTCTACATCGACGAGGTCAACCTGCTCCAGGACCACGTCGTGGACCTGCTGCTGGACGCCGCCGCGATGGGTCGCTCGTACGTCGAGCGCGAGGGCGTCTCGGTGCGGCACGCGGCCCGGTTCCTGCTGGTCGGCACGATGAACCCGGAGGAGGGCGAGCTGCGCCCGCAGCTGCTCGACCGGTTCGGGCTCACCGTCGAGATCGCCGCCACCCGCGACCCGTCGGAGCGGGCCGAGGTCGTCCGCCGCCGGCTCGCGCACGACGCCGACCCGACCGGCTTCGCCGCGCGCTTCGCCGACGACGAGCAGACCCTCGCGGCCCGGATCACCACCGCCCGCGCCCTGCTGCCCGAAGTCCTGCTCAGTGATGTGGCGCTCCGTCAGATCACCGCCGTCTGCGCCGCGTTCGAGGTGGACGGGCTGCGCGCGGACATCGTGATGGCCCGCACCGCCGTGGCGCTGGCCGCCTGGTCGGGCCGCACCGAGGTGCTGGAGGAGGACGTCCGCCAGGCCGCCCGGCTGGCCCTGCCGCACCGCCGCCGGCGCAACCCGTTCGACGCACCCGGGCTGGACGAGGAGAAGCTGGACCGGACGCTGGAGGAGCACGCCGAGCCGGAGCCGGAGCCTACGGACGAACCCGACCCCGATCCCGACGGCGGGCCGGAGGGTGACGGGCCGGACGGGAACGGCGACGGGCCGGACGGCGGCCCGGACGGCGGCGGTGCCCCCGACCCCGCCGGGCCGGACGCGCCCGCCCTCGACGAACCGGCCCGGGACGCCCCGGCGGGCGACACCCCGGCCCCGGACTCCCCCGCCCAGGACGTACCCGACCGGAGCCCCGCCCCCGGCCCGGCCCGGGAGAAGGCTCCGGTCGCCGCCGGGGAGCCGTACCGGACGAGGCTGTTCAAGGTGCCCGGCACCGGCAAGGGCGCCCAGGGGCGCCGCTCCCCCGCCGAGACCGACGGCGGGCACACCGTCCGGGCCCGGCGCCCGGCGGGCACGCTGACCAGGCTGCACCTCGCCGCGACCCTGCAGGCCGCCGCCCCGCACCAGCACGCGCGCGGGCGTACCGGGCGGGCGCTGGAGCTGCGCCGGGACGACTTCCGCGAGCAGGTCCGCCAGGGCCGGGAGTCCAACCTGGTGCTGTTCGTGGTGGACGCCTCCGGGTCGATGGCGGCCCGGCAGCGGATGACCGCCGTCAAGGGCGCCGTGCTGTCCCTGCTGATGGACGCCTACCAGCGCCGCGACAAGGTCGGCCTGATCACCTTCCGCGGCGCGGCCGCCGAGCTGGCGCTGCCGCCGACCTCCTCGGTGGAGGTCGGGGCGGCCCGGCTGGAGTCGCTGCCCACCGGCGGCCGGACGCCGCTCGCGGCCGGCCTGCTGCGGGCCCACGAGACGCTGCGGGTGGAGCGGATGCGCGATCCGCACCGCCGCCCGCTGCTGGTCGTGGTCACCGACGGCCGGGCCACCGGCGGCCGCGACGCGCTGGCCGACGCCGGGCGGGCCGCCGGGCTGCTCGCCGCCCAGGGCCTGGCGAGCGTCGTACTGGACTGCGAGTCCGGCCCCGTCCGGCTGGGCCTGGCCCGCAAGCTGGCCGGGCAGTTGGGCGCCTCCGCCGTGACCCTGGACGAACTGCGGGCCGAGGGCGTCGCCGCACTCGTGCACGCCCACCGACCCACCGCCGGAACCACCGGCCCCGCCAACCGAAAGGCAGCCTGACCCATGCCGCAGGGAAAGCCGGAGACCGTCCCCGACGACGGCCTGACGACCCGTCAGCGCCGCACGCTGCCGATCACCGCCGTGCACACCGGCCCGGGGAAGGGCAAGTCCACGGCCGCGTTCGGCATGGCCCTGCGGGCCTGGAACCAGGGCTGGCCGGTCGGGGTGTTCCAGTTCGTGAAGTCCGCCAAGTGGAAGGTCGGGGAGGAGAACGCGCTGCGCGTGCTCGGCGCCTCCGGCGAGGGCGGCACCGTCGCCTGGCACAAGATGGGCGAGGGCTGGTCCTGGGTGCAGCGCACCGCCGACATGGCCGAGTCCAGCGAGGAGGCGGCCAAGGAGGGCTGGGAGCAGGTCAAGCGCGACCTGGCCGCCGAGACCTACCGCTTCTACGTGCTGGACGAGTTCACCTACCCGATGCACTGGGGCTGGGTCGACGTGGAGGAGGTCGTCGCGGTGCTGAAGGACCGCCCGGGCAGCCAGCACGTGGTGATCACCGGCCGCTACGCCAAGGAGCCGCTGCTCGAACTCGCCGACCTGGTCACCGAGATGACCAAGGTCAAGCACCCCATGGACGCCGGCCGCAAGGGCCAGCGCGGTATCGAGTGGTAGAGCAGCCGTCACCGTGAACATCCCCCGTCTCGTCATCGCCGCACCGGCCTCCGGCTCCGGCAAGACCACCGTCGCCACCGGGCTGATGGCCGCGCTCGCCGCCCGGGGCCTGGCCGTCTCCCCGCACAAGGTCGGCCCGGACTACATCGACCCCGGCTACCACTCGCTGGCCGCCGGTCGGCCGGGCCGCAACCTGGACGCCTACATGTGCGGCCCCGGTCAGGTGGCACCGCTGTTCCTGCACGGCGCGGCCGGGGCGGACGTCGCGGTGGTCGAGGGCGTGATGGGGCTGTTCGACGGCGCCTCCGGACAGGGCGAGCTGGCCTCCACGGCCCACGTGGCCAAACTGCTGCGGGCACCCGTGGTGCTGGTCGTGGACGCCTCCTCGCAGTCACGCTCGGTGGCCGCCCTGGTGCACGGCTTCGCCTCCTGGGACCCGGAGGTGCGCCTCGCGGGCGTGATCCTCAACCGGGTCGCCTCCGACCGGCACGAGGACCTGCTCCGGGAGGCCCTGGAGGAGGGCTCCGGCGTGCCCGTCCTCGGCTCGGTCCGGCGCTCCGCCGCCGTGGCCACCCCCTCCCGGCACCTCGGCCTGATCCCGGCCGTCGAGCGATCAGCCGAAGCCCTGCGCGCCGTACGGGACATGGGCGAGTTGATCGCCGCCTCCGTCGACCTGGACGCCGTGCTCGCGCTCGCCCGGACGGCTCCCCCGCTGCCCGACACCCCCTGGGACGCCACCGCCGAGGTCACCCCCGTCGCCGGCCCCCGCCCCCGGATCGCGCTCGCGGCGGGCGCCGCCTTCTCCTTCTCGTACGCCGAGAACGCCGAACTGCTCACCGCGGCCGGGGCCGAGGTGGCGCCCTTCGACCCGCTGCACGCCGAGGCCCTGCCCGCCGGTACCGCCGGGCTGGTGATCGGCGGCGGCTTCCCCGAGATGTACGTCTCGGAGCTGAGCGGCAACGCCGCCCTGCGCCGCGCGATCGGCGCACTCGCCCTGAGCGGCGCGCCGGTGGCCGCCGAATGCGCCGGACTGCTCTACCTCGGGCAGGAGTTGGACGGCCTGCCGATGTGCGGCGTGCTGGACGCCAAGGCCCGGATGACCGAGCGCCTCACCCTCGGCTACCGCGAGGCGGTGGCCCTGCACGACTCGCCGCTGGCCCCGGCCGGCACCCGGGTGCGGGGCCACGAGTTCCACCGTACGGTCTGTGAGCCCGGCGCCGGGGAGCAGCCCGCCTGGGGGTGGCGCACCCCGGCCGGGCCGCGCACCGAGGGCTTCGCGGCGGGCAACGTCCACGCCTCGTACCTGCACCTGCACTGGGCCGGCGCGCCGCAGTTGGCGGAGCACCTGGTCGCGGGGGCCGCACGGTTCGCGGCGGCGGGCCTGCCGCGCCGAGAGTGACACAGCGTCATATGGACTTCTCAGGGCGCAGATCGGACATCTTTCGACAGGTGGCGGCGACCGGTACCCTTCGACCATGACGATCCGGTCACTTCTCCGGTTCCTGCTGGTCTCGCCGCTGCTGGTGGCGATGTCGGCGATGTTCGCCCTCGACGGCACCCTGCTGGTCGTCCTGTTCACGCATGACACCGAACTGACCCGGCAGCTCGGCGAGCATCCCGAAGCCTGGGTGTTCGCCGGTCTGTCCCCGTTCGCCGCGCTGATGATCGCGTTCTGCTACCGCCCCAACCGCCCCTGGGGCCCGCGGTGGAAGCAGCTCACGATCCGGGCCGGCATCCTGCTGGTCACGGCCGGCGCCGGCGTCCTGGTGGCGGATCTCTACGGCCTGCAGCTGTACAAGGACACCGTGCTCGCCGACGGCGTCGCGATGTACGTCACCACGCTGTGCATCGCGGGCTGGGCGGTGCTGCACCCGCGTCGGCGCGGCTACGCCCTCCCGCTGGCCGTGGTCGCGCTGGGCGCCGCCGTCGCCGCCATGATCCGGACGGCCGGCGGCACGGCGCCCGCGCTGTTCGCCGACTACGCCACCGCGGGCGCGGGCCTGCTGCTGGCGGCCGTCCTGTGCCAGCAGCCCTGGCTGCGCTCACGGCTCGGCCTCCCGCCGCTGCCGGAGGAGCCACCGGCCCACCCGCCGTACGGCCACCGGCCCCCTGGTCACCGGCCCTACGGCTACGGGATTCCCCGGCCCCGCGGTTTCAGCCGCCCCGACTACTTCCCCGCCCGGCTGCCGAAGCCGGGCGAGATGTGGTGGGCGGACGTCCCGTTCGAGGACATCTCGGGCTCGAAGGAGCGGCCCGTCCTGGTGTTCAGCGTCCTGGACGGCCACATGGAGGTGCTCAAGAGCACCAGCCAGGACCGGCTGGACCGCAGCGACCACATCGCCCTGCCGGTGGCGGGGTGGGACCCGAGGGCCCGGCACGACAGCTGCCTCGACCTCAAGCTGCGCCAACTGCCGCTCCAGCGCCTGCGCTGGTACATGGGCCCGGTGCCGCCGCCGGTGTGGCAGCAGGTCACCGCGCGGCCGCTGCGGCACGCCCCGGCGCCGCCCCGCTGAACGGCCGGGACGCCGGCCCGGCGGCAATCCCGTCGCTCCGGGAGCGGGGACGGCCTACCCTGGCCGCATGTCCTGCACGAAGACCTCGTACGTCTGCCTGCCCTGCCGCGGCTCGTACAAGCAGCCGGCCGAGGGCGGCCACGAGCGGCGCTGCCCGCGCTGCGCCGCGCCGCTGATCCGGGCGGGCTCCGCCTTCGCGGCTCCGCGCCGACGGGACACCGCCGCCTGGCGGACGCTCTCCGTGCTGCTCAACGCCGGGGTCGACTTCCACAGGAGCTGCTGCGGCGGCCCCGGCTACCGCCCGCGCACACTCGGCGAGGTGAAGGAGCGGATGGCCTACGCCCGGGCCACCGGCGAGCCGTTCGCCCGGGCGCTGGTCCGCAGCGAACTGCCCTAGGCCTTCAAACGCTTGAGCGGCGGGTGTCAGCCCAGGAAGGCCGGGGCGACCGCGGCGTCCAGCAGCCGGGTGGCGGTGCCGCTGCCGTCCGCGGGGACGGTCCACAGGTCGGCGCCGAAGTCGCCGGGGAGGGCGTAGACCAGGGTGGAGGCATCCGACCAGAGGGCCTGGTCGTCGATGTTGCGCTGCTCGGCCGTCGCGGTCTCCGTCATGGTGGCCAGGTCGAGGACGTACAGCCGCCACGGGGAGTCCGCCGACGCGCCGGGGACGCGCTTCTTGTAGGCGACGCGGGTGCCGTCGGGTGACAGTGACGGGCATTCGACGTTCTGGTGCAGGGTGGTGAGGGTGCGGGCGGCGAGGTCGCCGTGGACGAGGTAGGTCTGGCCGCCGGTCGCCACCGTGGCGTAGAAGCCGCTGTCGTCGGCGAAGGTGACGCCCCAGATGTTGACGTCCGGGGCCTGGTACGGGTGGCCGTCCTTGATCACCGTGAAGGTTTCGAGGTTCTCCTGCAGCGTCCAGTCACGGGTGTCGACGATCGAGGTGCGGGTCGAGAAGTCGGTGCCTGCGTAGGAGTCGCCGCTGACGAAGACCGTCCAGGCGGCGAGGTGCCCGGAGGGTGAGACCCGGGCGCGGGTCGGGATGCCCGCCGCCGGGAAGTGCTTCAGCTCGTGCAGCCCCTCGTCCAGGATCACCGCCCGGTAGGTGTCCTGAAGGGCGCCGCGTTCGGCCTGCAGGCAGATGCCGGTGCCGGCCGCCGCGTGGAAGCGCAGGCACTGCACGCCGGAGGCCGTCCGGACGCCGCCGGGCTGGTCGGCGGGGACGGTGGCCAGCTCGTCGTGGTGCGGGCCCCAGGCCATGTTGCGGAACACCAGCTGCCGGGCACCGGTGGGCGTGCGCAGCGACACCGGGCCGGCCTCGACGGTCGGGCCGCCGGGCTGCGCCTCGTTGCGCCGGTCGGAGCGGTCGGCCGCGTACAGCACCGCGCCCGCGCCGACGGAGCCCAGCAGCAGGACGGCCACCAGCAGGGTGACCAGGCGGGCGGTTCGCGTCACGGGGTGACCTCCTGGGTGTTGTCGGCGGGTTCGCGCAGGACGAGCGCGGCCCCGGCCACGCAGAGCGCGAGCGCCCCGGCGGACCAGGCCAGCGCGGCGGTGCCGCCGACCGCGCTCCAGGCCGCCCCGAAGGCCAGCGAGCAGGCGAAACGGGCCAGCGCCTGCCCGGTGCCGACCAGCGCGAGACCGGCGCCGCGCTGCTCGGCCGGTGCGGCGTCGGCGGCGGCCGCCGCGAGCACGCCGTCGGTGGAGGCGTAGAACGCGCCGTGCAGCAGCAGGACGCACAGCGCCGCCGCGCCGCCCGACCACGGGCCGAGCAGCAGCCCGTACGCCAGCAGCAGGACGCCGTGCGCGGCCAGGAACAGCCGGCGCCGGCCGATCCGGTCGGCGAGCGCGCCGAGCGGGACGGCGAGCAGCAGGAACGCGGCGGCCGTGCCGAGCGGCAGCAGCGGGAACAGGTGGGTGGACAGGCCCAGCCGGCGCTGCAGCAGCAGGTAGAGGAACGAGTCGCTGACCGTGGTCAGACCGAGCAGCATCGCGCACAGGGTGAGCCGGCGCAGCTGCGGGATCCGCAGCAGGCCGAACGCGTCGCGCAGCGACACGGCGGGAGCCGGGGCACCGGCGCTCCGCTGCCGCCCCGGGACGAACAGCAGCAGCACCAGGACGCCGAGCGCCGCGATGCAGCCGCTGACCGCGAACACCGCGTCGTAGCCGTCCACCGCGAGCCGCAGCACGCCGAACGCGACGAGCGGCCCGATCAGCGCGCCCGCGGTGTCCATCGCGCGGTGCACGCCGAACGCCCGGCCCCGGTGCTCGGGTTCGGTGGCGAGCGAGATCATCGCGTCCCGGGGCGCGGTGCGCAGGCCCTTGCCGGTGCGGTCCACCGCGATCACGGCGCCGATCAGCGGCACGGTGTGGGCGAGCAGCAGCAGCGGTTTGCAGAGCGCGGACAGGCCGTAGCCGACGGCGGCGACCGTCTTGTGGCCGCTGCGCCCCCGGTCGGCGAGGTGCCCGCCGACCAGCCGGACGAGCGCGCCGACGCCGTTGTTGAGGCCGTCCAGCACGCCGAAGCCGAGCGGGGACAGGCCGAGCCCGGTGAGGAGGTAGAGCGGCAGCACGGCGCTGACCATCTCCGACGACACGTCGGTGATCAGGCTGACTGCCCCGAGGGCGAGCACCGTACCGGGGACGGCGGCCGCCCGCCGCCCCGGGCGGGTGCCCGGGGCGGCAGGGGCGGAGGCCGGCGCAGTGGTGCCGCGGCGTTCCGCGAGGTACACGGCCGTCAGTTCCAGATGCCGGTGATGTCGGCGGCGGTGGCGGCGTTGCCCGCGTGGGTGGTTAGCCCGGCGAGGTCCTCCAGGGTCCGCAGCACGTTGTAGTGGTTGTAGGTGGTGCTGGAGCTGCTGCCCGGCGTCACGTGCTCGCCGTACAGCACGGTCGGGATCTTGTTGCCGGAGAGCTTGTTGTCCTCGTCGAAGGTGACGACCAGGAGGCTGTTGTGCGTCTTGGCCCAGGTCGCGTAAGCGCCGAGGTTGTTCTTGATCCAGGTGTCGCCCGTGCCGACCGAGCAGTCGTGCATGTCGCTGCACAGGTTCGGCACCACGAAGGAGACCTTCGGCAGCGTGGTGTAGTCGGTCGGGAACTGCGTGAAGGTCTTGGCGGTGCTGGTCGGCACGTTGCTGAAGCCGAACCACGGGTTGTGCTTCTGCGCGTACTTGCCGCTGGAGCAGACCGTCGAACCCTGGCTCGGCAGCGTCTCGTTGTAGCTGGCCCAGGTCTTGCCGGCGGCGATCAGCTCGGAGCCGAGGTTGGGCGCGGAGATCGAGCCGACGCCGACACAGCTGTCGTCGGTGCGGCCCTGGGCGCTGCCGGAGAACAGCATGTAGTAGTTGGGCTCGCTCGGGTGGGTGAGACCGTAGGAGGCGGTGAGGTTGGCGCCGCCGGCCTTCAGGGTGTTGTTGATGTACGGCGCGCTGGAGCTGCCGATCACCTGCGAGTAGGCGTGGTTCTCCATCACGACGACGATCACGTGGTCGGGGCTCGGGAGACCGACGACCGCCTGGGCGGTGCTGCCGGTGGCGGCCCAGATGCCGAGCGAGCCGGCGACCAGGCCGAGGCCTGCGGCGAACGCGGTCAGGGGGCGGCGGGGGCGCTTGCTGGAACGGGCGAACGGCATGCTGTCCTCCGGGCGAGGGGGAAACGGGAGCGGAGCGCCGTAACCCTAGGGTTGGCACGGTGGCGTGTACGGCACAAGGGAAGTGAAGAAAAGACGAACAACGGCCCCCGGCGGAACTCCCTTTCAGCGGTGCAGGTCACAGGCGTCCCGATTGACCCGCGCGGCGCCCGCGTGATGGGATTTCGGGGCCGCTGGGCGGTGGCCGGACGGGACGGGCGGAGGGGCAGCGCATGATCGACTCGCACCCTCCGGCGGGTACGGTGGTCGTCGGGGTGGGGGCGCGTCGCGGGGTCACCGCCGCCGAGGTGCTCGCCCTGATCGGCGAGGGCCTCGCCGAGGCCGGGCTCACCGTCGCCGCGGTCCACCGGCTCGCCACCCTGGACGCCCGCACGGGCGAACCGGGCCTGCGGCAGGCCGCCGCGGCCCTCGGCGTCCCCCTGCTCGGCCACCCGGCCGCCGTGCTGGCCGCCGTGCGCGTGCCCGGCCCGTCCGCCCGGGTGCTCGCCCGGGTCGGCACCCCGAGCGTCGCCGAGGCGGCCGCGCTGGCCGGCCTGCGCGGGGGCGAACTCCTCGTGCCCAAGCTGAGGTCGGCGATGGCAACGGTCGCGGTGGGACGCGGCACGACAGGACCGCCGGACCACTCAGACCCCGCAGGAGCAGCCCCGTGACCATCGTCGCCGACAGCCAGACCGAACCCGACCTGCGGCACCACGGGGATGCCGAGGTCCGCGACCGCGCACTGGTCGACCTCGCCGTGAACGTCCGGGCCGGCACTCCGCCCCGCTGGCTGCGCGAGCACCTCGCCGCGACGGTCGCCGGCCTCGCCGCCTACCCCGAGCAGACGGCCGCCCGCGCCGCCGTCGCCGCCCGGCACGGCCGGCCGGTCGGCGAGGTCCTGCTCACCGCCGGCGCCGCCGAGGCGTTCGTCCTGCTGGCCCGGGTGCTCCGGCCACGCCGGGCCGTGGTCGTGCACCCCCAGTTCACCGAACCCGAGGCGGCCCTGCGGGACGCCGGCCACACCGTCGGACGGGTCGTGCTGACGTCCGACGACGGGTTCCGGCTCACCCCCGGCGCCGTGCCCGAGGACGCCGACCTGGTGGTCGTCGGGAACCCCACCAACCCCACCTCCGTCCTGCACCCCGCCGCCGCCCTGACGGCGCTGGCCCGGCCGGGGCGCACCCTGGTCGTGGACGAGGCGTTCATCGACACCGTCCCGGGCGAGAGCGAGTCGCTGGCCTCCGTCCGCGATCTGCCCGGCCAGGTGGTGGTGCTGCGCAGCCTCACCAAGACCTGGGGCCTCGCCGGGCTGCGGATCGGCTACGTGCTCGCGCCCGCCCCGCTGGTCGCGGCACTCGGCGCCGCCCAGCCGCTCTGGCCGGTTTCCACCCCCGCGCTGGCCGCCGCCGAGGCGTGCAGCACCCCGGCCGCGCTGGCCGAGGCCGACCTGGCCGCCGCCACCGGGGCCGGACAGCGCGCCCATCTGCTCAGGGGCCTGGCCGCACTGCCCGGTGCCCGGGTGCACGGCGAGCCGGCCGCATCGTTCGTGCTGGTCGAACTGCCGGGCGCGGCCGAGGTGCGGTTGCGGCTGCGGGACGCGGGCTTCGCGGTCCGGCGCGGCGACACCTTCCCCGGCCTCGGCCCGGACTGGCTGCGGATCGCCGTCCGCGACGAGGGGACCACCGACCGGTTCCTCGCCGCCCTGGCCGCCGTCCTCGGCTAGAAACCGCCGTCAGCGGTCAGCCGTCGGCCGTCGGCGGGAGCCGGTCGGCCCAGTCGGCCAGGAGCGCGAAGTCGGCCGGAACCAGCCCGACTTTCGGGTCGATCCGCAGCGTGAGCGCCGGCCCGCGGTGGTGGGCGGCTATCCACTCGGTGTCCTGCGGCCCCAGTTCGTCGTCCACCCAGGCGAATGGACGCCCGGCTGTCCAACTGGTGAGATGCCGCGTCTTCCAGTGCAGCCCGTCCGGGTCCGCCCGGTGGAGCTGCGGCCAGGCGATGTACGGGAGCGGGGGCAGCCCGAGCAGCGGGGCGAGCCAGGTGTTGGCCTCGTCCATCCAGGTGGACGCCCAGACCAGCTCGTACGGCAGGGCCTGCAACGCCGGCCCGACTCCTCTGCCGCCTCCGGGCGCTCTCGATCCGGCGCCGACACTCCTCGCTCCGGCACTCCTTCGTCGCTTGTCACTCGTCGCTTTCGGCACCGGCGCGCCCTACGGCGGTCCGCTGTGCATTGAGCCACACCCGCAGTGGGCGGACCTGCTCGGCGGGCCGCTGCGGGTGCCGGGACACCCAGGAGTCCGGCTTGATGCGGTGGGTGCCGTAGCCCGGCGGGCGCCGGTGCGGCTTGGCCGCGTACGGGTTGAGCGGGCCGTCCACGTCGAGGAGCAGCAGCGGCGCTGCGGGGCGGGTCATGGACGCCATCATCGCCGCCTCCGGCGCCCTGGTCCGGGGAACGGCGACGCCCGCCGCTCCCCCTGACAGGGAACGGCGGGCGTCGAAGCGGTAGGAGAGCCTCAGGCTCAGACCTGGCCGGCCTTCTCCAGCGCGGAGCAGCAGGTGTTGACCATCAGACGGGTCACCACGTACGGGTCGACGTTGGCGTTCGGGCGACGGTCCTCGATGTAGCCCTTCTGCTCGACCTCGACCTGCCACGGGATGCGGACCGAGGCGCCGCGGTTGGAGACGCCGTAGCTGTAGACGTTCCACGGGGCGGTCTCGTGCAGACCGGTCAGGCGCGACTCGATGCCGAAGCCGTACTGCTTGACGTGCTCCAGGACCTTCTCCTGGCTGGCGCCGAGCGACTCGCAGGCGGTGATGATGGCGTCGTAGCCCTCACGCATGGCCTTGGTCGAGAAGTTGGTGTGCGCGCCGGCGCCGTTCCAGTCGCCGCGCACGGGCTTGGCGTCCAGGGTCGCGTCGATGCCGAACTCCTCGGCGGTGCGGTAGAGCAGGTAGCGGGCGACCCAGAGGTCGTCGGAGACGGTCAGTGCGTCGACCGGGCCGATCTGGAACTCCCACTGGCCGGGCATGACCTCGGCGTTGATGCCGCAGATCGCGAGGCCGGCGGCGATGCAGCGGTCGAGGTGCAGCTCGACGATCTCGCGACCGAAGACCTCCTCGGCGCCGATGCCACAGTAGTAGCCGCCCTGCGGGGCCGGGAAGCCGCCCTCGGGGAAGCCGAGCGGGCGCGAGCCCTTGAAGAAGGTGTACTCCTGCTCGATGCCGAAGATGGCCTCCTGAGCAGCGAACTGCTCGGCGATCGGGCGGAGCAGGGCGCGGGTGTTCGAGACGTGCGGCGTGCCGTCGATCTCGTTGACCTCGCACAGGACGAGGATGTTGTCGCCACCGCGGATCGGGTCCGGGAAGGTCCGGACGGGAGCGAGCACGCGGTCGGAAGCGTGGCCCTCGGCCTGGTTGGTGGACGAGCCGTCGAAGCCCCAGGTGGGGATCTTCTCCGCGTTGGCCAGGATCCGAGTCTTGGAGCGGAGCTTGGCGGTCGGCTGCGTGCCGTCGATCCAGATGTACTCGGCCTTGATTGCCACGGCGGTGAACCTCGCAAACTGAGTGGTGGGTGCCCGCGTAGCGTCGCAAGTCACCGTTTCCCGGTTGTTCCTCCTATGTGTCGCCCATGTAAACCAACTGTCCGCAGTGGCACCGTCACGCTGCGGGAGTGCCGTTCCCGCCGCCCCGGGGCGCCCCTCGGCGCACTCGGGGACGGCCTTCGCCCCCGCGATTTTCGGCCATCTCCGGGAGCCGTCAGTGCCGGCGGGCCCGGGTGGCACGACGGCGGGTGGCCAGGACGGCGGCGGCGCCGCCGACGAGGAGGACGGCGGCGCCCGCGACGAGCGGCCCGACACCGCTGCTGCCGGTGGCGGCGAGGTGCTCGCCGGTCTCGGTGGCGCCCTGCGGCACGGCCCGGGCGGCCTTGCTGCCACTGCCCGCCGGCTGGACGGCGGGCCCGGACGTGGTGGCCGCAGTAGTAGTGGGGGAAGTAGGAGCAGGAGGAGGAGTGGAGGCGGTGGGACTGGGAGCCGGGGCCGCCGGCTTCTCGCAACTGACCGAGGCCACGGTGATCCGCCCGCTCACCTTGGCCACGTTGAGGCTGAGCGGGTCGAGTTCGACCTGCACGTCCAGTGCGGAGGCCGCGGCCGTGGTGGAGGTGGTGGTGCGCCCGGAGAACTCCACGGACACCTTGCCGACGCCCGGGACGTCCACCTTCGTGGGCCCGTACAGCCCCACCGCGACGGGCCGGCCGAGGACGGTGAGCTTCGCGGGGGCGACCACCTCGGCGGTGGGCTGCCCATCGACCGGGCAGGTCACCTCGGCGCTCAGCGCCTCCAGGCCGAGCAGGGCGGTGAGCGGCAGGCCGGGTGCGTGCACGTCCGCGTTGACGAGCTCGACCGAGGCCGTGGCCCCCTTGTCGTCCACCTTGGTGGCGGACTTGCCCACGTCGGCCCGGACCAGGGTGACCGGCCCCTGCTGGTCGACCCCCTCGACCAGGGCGGTGAGGACGGAGCCTTCGCGCCGGGCCGGGCTCTCCACCTTGTTGAGCGAGACGTTCACCGGGACGTCGACGGCCTTGTTCAGCAGACTGACGTCCAGGTCGACCTCGACGGTGACGGCACTCGCCCGGCCCGCCGTGCCGGCCTGCGCGGCCGGGCTCGCGGAGGGCTCACCGGCAGGGGCGGCGGTGGCGGGCAGGGCGGTGGCCGCAACGACCAGGACGGCGGCGGCGACCCGCAGGGAAGAGGACAGCAAAGGAGGAACCCCCACACATGGCGATCGGGAGAGAGCGCGCCACCGATGTCACCCCGTGCGCGGGAATGCTCCGCGCCGGACCGGGGGAAGGCTGTCGCTCTCGACTGACGGCCATCCTCTTCGAACAATCCGTCACATGAGCATCACAGAGCGTCAGTTCACTCATTCGAGTGAGGTTGACGCCGACCATTGACGATCATGGACCGGCGGGACCCCGGCGGACGCCGCCTACGGCAGGCGCCAGTCCACCGGCTGCGCGCCCTGCCGCGCCAGCAGCTCGTTCGCCCGGCTGAAGGGGCGCGAGCCGAAGAAGCCGCCGTTCGCCGAGTACGGGCTCGGGTGCGCCGACTCCACGGCCGGCACCGGGCCCAACAGGGGGCGCAGGTTGCGGGCGTCACGCCCCCAGAGGATCGCCACCAGCGGGCCACCGCGGGCCACCAGCGCCTTGATGGCCTGCTCGGTGACCTCCTCCCAGCCCTTGCCGCGGTGCGCGGCCGGCTTGCCGGGGGCGGTGGTCAGCGCCCGGTTCAGCAGCAGCACGCCCTGCTCCGCCCAGGGCGTGAGGTCGCCGTTGGAGGGCTGCGGCAGGCCGAGGTCCTGGCCGTACTCCTGGAAGATGTTGATCAGGCTGGCCGGGATCGGCCGCACCTCGGGCGCCACCGAGAAGCTCAGGCCCACCGCGTGCCCCGGTGTGGGATACGGGTCCTGGCCGACGATCAGCACCCGCACCGAGGCGAACGGCTGCTGGAAGGCGCGCAGCACGTTCGGCCCCGACGGCAGGTAGGTGCGGCCGGCGCCGATCTCGGCCCGCAGGAAGTCGCCCATGGCGGCCACCCGCCCCGCCACCGGCTCAAGTGCGGTGGCCCAGCCGGGCTCGACGATCTCGTTCAGGGGACGCGGTGCCATGCCCACCACCCTATCGGCCCACTCTCAGCCGACGGGACGGCCCCTCAGCACCACCAGCTGCGGAGCCGCCAGCACCCGGACGTCCGCCCGCGGGTCCTCCCCGTAGAGCACCAGGTCGGCCGGCGCCCCCTCGGTCAGGCCGTCCCGGCCCAGCCAGGCCCGGGCGCCCCAACTCGCTGCCGACAGCGCCTCGATGGGCGACAGGCCGGCCTTGACCAGCTCCGCCACCTCGTCGGCGACCAGCCCGTGCGCGAGCGAGCCGCCCGCGTCCGTGCCGACGAAGACCGGGATGCCCGCGTCGTGCGCGGCCCCGACGGTGTCGTAGCGGCGCTCGTGCAGCCGGCGCATGTGCGCGGCCCAGGCCGGGAACTTCTCCTCGCCGCCGGCCGCCAGCTTCGGGAAGGTGGCGATGTTGACCAGGGTCGGGACGATCGCCACCCCGCGCTCGGCGAACTGCGGGATCAGCTCCTCGGTCAGCCCGGTGGCGTGCTCGATGCAGTCGATCCCGGCGGCCAGCAGGTCCGGCAGGGACTCGGCGGCGAAGCAGTGCGCGGTGACCCGCGCCCCCTCCTGGTGCGCCGCCGCGATCGCCTCGGCCAGCGCGTCGCCCGGCCAGCAGGCCGTGAGGTCGCCGTGTTCGCGGTCGATCCAGTCGCCGACCAGCTTGACCCAGCCGTCCCCGCGCCGGGCCTCCGCACGGACGTACGCGGCCAGGTCGCCGGGCTCGATCTCGTGCGCGTAGTTGCGGATGTAGCGGCGGGTGCGGGCGATGTGGCGGCCCGCGCGGATGATCCGGGGCAGGTCCTCGCGGTCGTCGATCCAGCGGGTGTCGGCGGCGGATCCGGCGTCACGGATGAGCAGCGTCCCGGCGTCACGGTCGGTGACCGCCTGCTTCTCGCTGGTCGCCTCGTCCACCGCGCCGTGCGCGTCCAGGCCGACGTGGCAGTGCGCGTCCACCAGGCCGGGCAGCACCCAGCCGTCGAGTGTCCGGACGTCGGCCGCGCCGGCCGGACGCTCGAAGGTCACCCGCCCGTCCACCACCCACAGTTCGTCGCGGACGTCCTCGGGGCCGACCAGCACCCGGCCCCTGATGTGCAGCACCCCGGCATCGCTCATGCCCGCACTCTACCGACGCCACCTGCCGGGGCGGCAGTGGGCGATGAGGCAGACTGGCGACCGGGGCGCCCGGCGCCGTCCGCCCCACCCGACCAGCACCGTCACAGCGAAAGGCCGGCCCGTGAGCCCCTTCCTCGACCTCCCCCCGCTCACCGCCGCGCACTTCGCCGCGATCGAGGACAAGGTGGCCGCGCTGCTGCACACCGATGCCGACGTGATCATCACGCAGGGCGAGGCGCTGCTGCCGCTGGAGGCCGCCATCCGCAGCGCGGCGCATCCCGGCAGCACCGCGCTGAACATCGTCACCGGCCCGTACGGGCAGACCTTCGGCAACTGGCTGCGGGACTGCGGCGCCGAGGTCGTCGACCTCGGCGTACCGTTCGACTCCGCCGTCTCCGCCGAGCAGGTCGCGGACGCGCTGCGGGCCCGCCCCGAGATCGACTTCGTCTCCCTGGTGCACGCCGAGGCCGCCACCGGGAACACCAACCCGGTCGCCGGGATCGCCGCCGCCGTGCACGCCCACGGCGCCCTGCTGATGCTCGACGCCGTCGCCTCGGTGGCCGCCGAACCGCTGCTCACCGACGCCTGGGGCGTCGACCTGTGCGTCATCGGCGGCCAGAAGGCGATGGGCGGCCCGGCCGGCGTCTCCGCCGTCTCGGTCAGCGACCGGGCCTGGCAGCGGATCGCCGCCAACCCGGCCGCGCCCCGCCGCTCCTACCTCTCCCTGCTGGACTGGAAGGACCGCTGGACGGACGCCGGACGCGCCGTACTCCCGCACGCACCGGCCCAGTTGGAGATGCTGGCGCTCGACGCCTGCCTGGACCGGATCACCGCCGACGGCCTCGACACCGTCATCGCCCGCCACCGCGCCGCGGCCGCCGCCACCCGCGCGGGCACCCGTGCGCTCGGCACCCTCACCCCCTACGTCGGGCGGGACGAGCACGCGGCCCCCGTCGCCACCACCCTGCGCACCCCGCCCGGCATCGACGCCGCCGCACTGGCCGCGACCCTCGACCCGGCGCTGCCCGTGCAGGCCGGCGGCGGCGCCCTCGCCGCCACCATGCTCCGGGTCAACCACTACGGCCGGGCCGCGTCACTGGAGGTCGTCCAGGACTGCCTGAGTGCGCTGGGCACGGCGCTCGGCGCGACGGCGGCCACGGCGGACGGCGCACGGGCCGCGGCGGCCGGCGCCTGGCGGGCCGCCACGGCCCCGGCGAACTGACGGACGGTCGGCCGGCGGCCCGGAGGCCGCCCGGGGGACGCGGGCCGGACGCGGGCCGGGAGCGCCGGGCTGCGAACCGCCCGAGCTCGTGCGAATCTACAGAGGTGTCAGACAAAACGGATCAAACCGTACCCGATGAGTCGGCCGGCCGCCCGGCGGGCGCCGCCCTGTTGGCCGCCACCTGCGTGTCGACCCTGGTCGTCAACGCCAACACCTCGGCGGTGAGCATCCTGCTGCCGGCGATCAGCGAGGACACCGGCACGTCACTGGACACGCTGCAGTGGGCCATCACCGGCTACTCGCTGGTCGGCGCGGCTGTGATCGTCACCGCGGGCGCCCTCGGCGACGTCTTCGGGCGGCGGCTGGTCTTCCTCGGCGGGCTGGCCCTGTTCATCGCCTCCTGCGCCCTGATCGCGCTCGCCGGCAGCGGCGCGGGGGTCATCGCGGGCCGGGCGGTCCAGGGGGCGTCGGGAGCCACGATCCTGGCCTGCGGAATGAGTCTGCTCTCGGTGGGGACGTCGGGGCAGGGGCGGGTACGGGCCGTGACCCTGTGGGGCGCCGCGTCGGCGGTGGGCGCGGCGGTCGGGCCGCTGGTCGGCGGTGTGCTGGTGGACGGCGTCGGGTGGCAGGGCCTGTTCTGGATCGACGCGGCGATCGCGATCGCCTGCGTGCCGGTCACGCTGCGCGGGATCGCCGAGTCCCGCGACGCCGGCCGCAGCCGGTCGATCGACTACGCGGGCACCGCACTGATCGCCGCGGTGCTGGCCCCGGCGCTGCTCGCGCTGAGCGAGGGCTCGGACTGGGGCTGGACGTCGGCGGGGGTGCTCGGCTGCCTCGCCGTGGCGGTGCTGGCGGCCGTGGCCTTCGTCGCGGTGGAGCGGCGGGTCGCCGAACCACTGGTCGACCTGCGGCTGCTGCGCGACCGGGTGCTGATCGGCGCCACGGTGGCGATCCTGCTGAGCGCGGGGGTGATCAACGGTCTGATGTACCTGGTCAGCCTGTACTTCCAGAACCCCGCCACGCTCGCCCTGAGCCCCTTCCAGGCGGGCCTGGCGACGCTGCCCGCGACGGTGGGCCTGATCGCCGTCACCCCGCTGGTGCCCCGGGCCGTCAAGCGGATGGGCGTCGGGCCGGTGATCGGGGCCGGTTTCGCGGCGGCGACGGCCGGTTGCGCGCTGCTGGTGCTGGTCCAGGGCGACTGGCGGTACGGGGCGTTCGCGCTGCCGCTGGTGCTGCTGGCCGCCGGTCTGGGGCTCGTGAACGGTCCGGCGAGTTCGGCGTCCACCTCGTCGGTGGCCGCCGAGGACGTCGGTGCGGCGTCCGGCATCTCGAACATGGCCCGGTACATCGGCGCCGCCGCGTTCACCGCGGCCGTGGCCACGGTGAACACGTCCGTCGGCTCCTCGCATCTCGCGGACGGCGCCGCGACGGCGGACGCGTTGGCGGCGGGCCTGTCCCGGGCCTGCCTGCTCCTCACGGTGGCGTGCGCGGTGGGCGTACTGCTCTCCGCGCTGGCGGCCAGGGCCCGCCGCCGCCGGGTCGAGCCCGGGGCGTACGGGGCGGCGGCGGCCTCGCACAGCCACACCGTCCGCACCGAAGGGGCCGCCTGAGGCGGCAGGCGGGCCCACTGTTCCCGCGCCGTTCACCTGGGCGGCATCCGGGCCTCACCCGCACCCGGGACAGTCTTCGAAACGGCAAAGTTGGCTATACATCTTTGCCGACCGGAGAAGTGCCGACACGTACCGGGAAGCCCCGGACCAGGAGAGCCACATGCCGCTCCCGCCGTACTGGCTGCGCGACAACTGCCCCTGCGGCGAGTGCCGCGACCCACGCAACGGGCAGAAGCTGTTCCAGATCACCGACCTGCCCGAGGATCTCACGATCGACGAGCGGACGGAGGCCGACGGCCACCTCGCGGTGCTCTGGTCGGACGGCCACCGCTCCCGCTACCCGCTCGACTGGCTGGCGCAGGAGCCGAGCGGCGACGGCCGCAGCGAGGCCGGCAAGCGGCTGTGGCAGGCCGCCGACTTCGCCGCCGGGATCCCCGAGGCCGACTGGGACGCCTACCTCGGCGACCCGGTCGAGCAGGCCGCCGTGCTCGGCGCGGTGCTGCGCTCCGGCTTCGCCGTGCTGCGCGGCGTACCGCCCGTCGAGGGGCAGGTGCTGGCGGTGGCGCGGACCTTCGGGTACGTCCGCGAGACCAACTACGGCGAGCTGTTCGACGTCCGGGTCGAGGCCGATCCGAACAACCTGGCGTTCACCAGCGCGGCCATCGCCCCGCACTCGGACAACCCGTACCGCGACCCGGTGCCGACGCTCCAACTGCTGCACTGCCTGGACAACTCGGCCGTCGGCGGCGACTCCGGGCTGGTCGACGGGTTCCGGGCGGCGGCGGCGCTGCGCGAGGAGGCGCCGGAGGACTTCGCGGTGCTCACCCGCACGCTCGTGCCGTTCGTCTTCCGCGACCGGGGCACCGAGCTGCGCGCCGACCGGCCGCTGATCGGCCTCGACGCCCTCGGCCGGATCCGCGAGGTGCGCTTCAACAACCGCTCGATCGGCACCCTGCGGCTGCCCGCCGCCGAACTCGACGCCTTCTACGCCGCGTACCGGCGCTTCGCGGCGATCACCCTGCGCCCGGAGCTGCAACTGGAGTTCCGGCTCGGGCCCGGCGACTGCCTGATCTTCGACAACGTCCGGCTGCTGCACGCCCGCACGGCCTTCGAGCAGAACGGCAGCCGCCACCTCCAGGGCTGCTACGCCGACCTGGACTCGCTCGCCTCCGCCTTCGCCGTACTGAACCGCCGGATCGCCGCGCTGGACACCATCGCCGAGTACTTCGAGGGCGAGGGCGCGGCGGAGTACCTGGGCGAGGCCGTCACGATGGCCGGGCACATGCTCCAGGCCGGGGCGCTGGCCGAGGCCGCCGGGGCGCCGCCGCACCTGGTCGCGGCCGCGCTGCTGCACGACGTGGGCCACTTCGGGGGCACCGGGCTCGACCTGATGGAGGGCCGGGACAACCGGCACAGCGACGCCGGCGCGGACTGGCTCGCCCAGTGGTTCGGCCCGGAGGTCACCGGGCCCGTCCGGCTGCACGTCGCGGCCAAGCGCTACCTGTGCACGGTCGAGGCGGGCTACCGGGCCCGGCTGTCGGAGGCCTCGGAGTTCACCCTTCAGGTGCAGGGCGGCCCGATGACGGACGAGCAGGCCGCCGCCTTCGCCGCCCTCCCGGGCGCGGCCGACGCGGTGGCCGTCCGCCGCTGGGACGAGGAGGCCAAGGACGCGGACGCGGCCACCCCCGGCTTCGGGCACTTCCGGCCGCTGCTGGCCGCCCTGATGGGCTGACCGGCCGGCCGGCGCCGCGCGCAGCGGGGCGTCAGTCGCTCTCCCGCGCGTGCCGCGAAAGGGCCGAGGTGGCCAGCGAGTTGTGCACGCTGAAGGCCACCGTCCCCGGCAGGTAGCGGTCCTGGGACCACTCCACCGGGGTGCCGGTCGGGTCGGTGGTGCGGCGGCGCTCGCGCAGCAGCGGGCTGCCCCGGCGGCAGCCCAGCAGGCGGGCGTCCTCGGCGTTCGCGGCGACCACGTCGATGGTGTGGTCGGCGTCCGTGAAGAGGATGCCGTGCTCGCGCAGCTGCTCGGTGTGCGAGACCACGTCGGCGGGCAGCTGCGCCACCAACTCGCCGACCAGCGGCGGGTAGACCGTCCGCTCGACCATCACGGGCACGCCGGAGAGGGTGCGCAGCCGGACGGTGACGTACACCTCGGCGCCCGCCTCCAGGCGCAGTTGCTCGCGTTCGGCGGCGTCGGCCGGTCGGTGGGTGAGGGAGTCCAGGATGCCGCCCGGCTCCTCGCCCATCGAGCGGGCCCAGTGGGTGAAGCTGAGCAGCTCCGAGAAGCTCTGCACGCGGGCGTTGCCGAGGACGACCCGGCGGGTGCCGCGGCGGGAGGTGACCAGGCCGTCGGAGCGCAGCACGGAGAGGGCCTGGCGGACGGTGCCCCGGGAGACGCCGTACTGCTCGGCGAGGGCGCCCTCGGCGGGCAGCCGCCCGGCCTCGCCGAACGCGCCGGTGGTGATGGCCTCGCGCAGGTCGGCGGCGACCTTGCGGTAGAGGGCCGCGCCGCGCTCGGCCCCGGCGGGAGCGGGCCGGGGTGCGGGCTCGTCGGCACCGGGTGCGTGCTGGTCCGGCTCGTGTGCCACGTCAGTCAAGGTCCCTCCTGGGCCGGTGTCCTGTGCAGCCGTACCGGCGCGGACAGGGTGACGATATCCGCTGCGCCCGCGAAGCGTTGCACCGTCCCGATCGGTGGTGGACGGCCCGATTCGACCGTTCCCGCAGCCGCCCCCAGTTCTCGGGCATCCGTTCACCTTCTCGTCACCGCGCTCCGGCGTACTTACCCACGACGGCGAAGTTGGCTAGTCAACTCGTCGTCCCCGACTTATGAACGAGCACCCTCGAACACCCCCCTCCCCGTAGTAGTACGCCCCCCTGATCAGGAGACTGACCCGTGACCGTGCACCGTGCCCGTGCCGCCGCCTTCGCGGCCGTACTGACCGCCGCCGCGCTCTCCCTGTCCGCCTGCGGCTCCGCGGGCTCGACCTCCGCCAAGTCCGGCGACGCCGCGAAGGCCGGTGCGAAGGAGGCCAAGGACGCCACCTCCGCCGCCGACCTCGGCGGACTGGACGCCCTGGTCGCCGCCGCCAAGAAGGAGGGCAAGCTGCACGTCATCACGCTGCCCCGGGACTGGGCGAACTACGGCAAGATCATGGACTCGTTCACCGCCAAGTACGGCATCGAGATCGAGGACGAGAACCCGGACGGCTCCAGCCAGGACGAGATCAACGCGATCACCTCCCGCAAGGGCCAGGACCGCGCCCCCGACGTGGTGGACCTCGGCAGCGCCTTCGCGCAGTCCGCCGCCAAGGACGGCCTGCTCGCCCCCTACAAGGTCGCGAACTTCGACAAGGTCGCGGACACCATGAAGGAGGCGACCGGCCTGGCCGTCAACGACTACGGCGGCTACGTCTCGATCGGCTGCGACGCGAAGAAGATCGCCAACTGCCCGAAGACCTTCGCCGACCTGCTCAAGCCCGAGTACAAGGGCCAGGTCGCGATGAACGGCAACCCGACCAAGTCCGGCTCGGCGTTCGGCGGCGTCTACGCGGCCGCACTCGCCAACGGCGGCTCGCTGGACAACATCCAGCCCGGCATCGACTTCTTCGGCAAGCTGAAGCAGTCCGGCAACTTCAACCCGGTCGAGTCCACCCCGGCGACCGTCGAGAAGGGCGAGACGCCGATCAGCATCGACTGGTCGTACCTCAACGCCGGCTACACCGACGAGTTCAAGGCCAAGGGCGTCGACTGGCAGGTCGCCGTCCCGAGCGACGGCAGCTACGCCCAGTACTACAACCAGGCGATCAACAAGTGGGCCCCGCACCCGGCGGCCGCCCGCCTGTGGCAGGAGTACCTCTTCAGCGCCGAGGGCCAGAACCTCTTCCTCGGCGGCTACGCCACCCCCGCCCTCTTCGACGCGCTGAAGAAGGACGGCACCCTCGACGCCGCCGCCGCTGCCAAGCTGCCCACCGTCGAGAAGCCCTTCACCACCTTCCCCACCCAGGACCAGATCGCCGCGGCCAAGAAGACCGTGACCGAGAACTGGGCCAAGGCGATCGCGGGCTGATCACACCATGACCACGGCTCCCACCCCGGTGCCGACCCCCGCCGCCACTGACACCAGTGGCGGCGCGGGGGTCTCCGCCGCCGCACCGTCCTCCCCCACCGTTCCGGCGCAGCGCGACGCCCGCGGCCCCGGCGCCCCCGCCCGGCACCGCCTGCGCCCGCGCGCCGGCTCCTGGCTGGCGACCGTGCCGCTGCTCGCGTTCTTCGCGATCAGCTTCGGCCTGCCCGCCGTCGCCATCGCCATCGGCGCGTTCACCGCCTCCACCGACGCCGAGACCGGCGCCGGACAGTTCACCACCGCGAACCTCACCGACTCGGTGCAGGGGGCGTACTGGACGGCCCTGCTCAGCAGCGTCAAGCTGTCCGCGCTCACCGCCCTGCTCGGCACGGTGATCGGGCTGCCGATCGCGCAGGCCGTCGTGACCTCCCGCTACCGGGCCGTCCGCGAGGCCGTGCTCTCCGCCTCCGGCGTGCTGGCCAACTTCGGCGGCCTGCCGCTCGCGTTCGCCTTCGTCGCCACCCTCGGCAACGCCGGCGAGCTGACCGAGCTGCTGCACCTGACCGACCACGGCTGGAGCCTGTACTCGTTCACCGGCCTGACGGTCGTCTACCTGTACTTCCTCGTCCCGCTGATGGTGCTCAGCATCACGCCCGCGCTGGACGGCCTGCGGGTGCAGTGGCGCGAGGCGGCCCACAACAACCGGGCCACCACGCTGCAGTACTGGCGCCACGTCGCCCTGCCGATCCTCTTCCCGTCGCTGCTCGGCGGGTTCGTGCTGCTGTTCGGCAGCGCCTTCGCCGCGTACGCCACCGCCGCCGCCATGGTCGGCGCGACGGTGCCGCTGATCAGCCGCTCGATCGCCGACGCGCTGTCCGGCAACGTGCTGGTCGGCCAGGGCAACCTGGCGCTCGCGCTCAGCCTCGACATGATCCTGGTGGCGGCCCTCGTGATGGCCGTCTACCTGCCCCTCCAGCGCCGGAGTGCCCGATGGCTCAGCTGATCTCCAAGGTGCGCGTCTGGCGCGGCGTCGTCCTGCTGCTGGCCGGCCTCTACTTCGTGCTGCCGATGGCCGCCTCGGTGTACTTCAGCATCGACGACCCGAAGGGCTTCACCTTCGAGGCCTACACCGGTCTGCTGAGCGCCCCGGGCTTCACCGACAGCCTCCGGCTGACGCTGGAACTCGCCCTGGTGACGGTCCTGGTGGTGCTGCTCCTGCTGGTGCCGGCACTCGTCGCGGTGCGGCTCGGCTCGCCGCGCCTGCGCACCGTGCTGGAGGTGGTCTGCACGCTGCCGCTGGTCGTCCCGCCGGTGGCGCTCACGGCCGGCCTGATCGGCGTGCTGCGCTGGGGCCCGGACTACCTGATGGACACGCCGTTCTTCCAGACCTTCGTGTTCGTCCAGGACCCGAAGTTCCCGATCGTGCTGGTCATCGCGTACGTGCTGATGGCGCTGCCGCTGGCCTACCGCGCGCTGGACGCCGGACTGCGCGCGGTGGACGTCCGCACCCTGGTGGAGGCCGCCCGCAACTGCGGGGCGAGCTGGCCGCGCGCGGTGTTCGCCGTCGTCCTGCCGAACCTGCGCGGGGCGCTGCTGAACGCCTCCTTCCTGACCCTCGCGCTGGTCCTCGGTGAGTTCACCGCCGCCTCGATCCTCGGCTACCAGCCCTTCGCGGTGTGGATCTACTCGGTCGGCAACAGCCAGGCCCAGATGTCCGTCGCGGTGTCGGTGCTCAGCCTGCTGATCACCTGGGTGCTGCTGCTCCTGCTGGCCGCCGCCGGCCGTGAGCGCCGCCACCGCACGCCCGCCCGTCCCTGACCCGCCCGCCCGCGCGTCACCGACCCCGTTAGCGAGAAACCCCTCATGACCACGGTTACCGCCCCCGCCGCCGGCGCACCTCTCGCGCCCGGCAGCGCGACCGTCGAATTCCGTTCGCTGCGCCGCTCGTTCGGCGCCACCACCGCCCTGGACGGCCTGGACCTCACCGTCCACCCGGGTGAGCTGCTCGCCCTGCTCGGCCCGTCCGGCTGCGGCAAGACGACCGCGCTGCGCATCCTCGCCGGGTTCGAGCAGCACGACGGCGGCGAGGTGCTGGTCGACGGCGAGGACATCACCCGGATCCCCGCGCACCGGCGCGACGCCGGCATGGTGTTCCAGTCGTACAGCCTCTTCCCGCACCTGACGGCCGCCGACAACGTCGCCTTCGGGCTCCGGATGCGCGGCGCGGGCAAGGCCGAACGCCGCACCCGCGCGATGGAGCTGCTGGAGCTGGTCGGCCTGCCGCAGCACGCCGACCGCTACCCGCACCAGCTCTCCGGCGGCCAGCAGCAGCGGATCGCGCTGGCCCGCGCGCTGGCCCTCAAGCCGCGCGTCCTGCTGCTGGACGAGCCGCTCTCCGCGCTGGACGCGAAGGTCCGGCTCAGCCTGCGCGAGGAGATCCGCCGCCTCCAGCAGGAGCTGGGCATCACCACCCTGTTCGTCACCCACGACCAGGAGGAGGCGCTGTCGATGGCCGACCGCGTCGCCGTCCTGCGGGCGGGCCGGCTGGAGCAGTGCGCGACGCCGTCCGAGCTGTACGCGCGCCCGGCCACCGCGTTCGTCGCCGAGTTCGTCGGCACCATGAGCCGGATCCCGTGCGTGCGCTCGGGCGACGGCGTCGAGGTGCTCGGCCGCCGCCGCCAGGTGGACGGGGCCATCCCCGCCGACGGTGAACTCCACGTGCTGGTAAGGCCGGAGAACGTCGGCCTGACCCCCGCCGAGGACGGCCCCGCACTGGTCGTGGCCGCGTCCTTCCTGGGCGCCGTCACCCGGCTCACCGTGCGCCTCGCCGACGGCACCGAGGTCAAGACCGACCTGCCGACCGAGGCCGCCGCCACCCTGCCGATCGGCAGCACCGCCGACATCACACTGCCCGACCGCCCGGTGCTGGTGGACCGCCGTCCGGCCTGAACCACCCGCAGCCTCGACACACCCGATGCACCTGATCCACCCGATGCACCCGATAGGTACCGCCATGCCTGACGCCGCCCGCCCCTGGGCCCCGCCCGCCGCCGTCCTGTTCGACATGGACGGCACCCTGGTCGACACCGAGCACCTCTGGTGGCAGGCCGCCGCCGAACTCGCCACCGAACTCGACCTCGCGCTCACCGAGCGGGACGTCCCCGACGTGCTCGGCCGCGCCGTCGAGCACACCGCCGCCCACCTGCACCGCAGCAGCGGCACGGCCCGCACGGAGGCCGACCTGGCCGCGCACCTCGGGGACACCTTCGCCGGCAAGGTCGCCGACGAGATCGTCCCCCGCCCCGGCGCGCTCGCCCTGCTCACCGCGCTGCGGGCCGCCCGGGTGCCCACCGCCCTGGTGTCGGCCTCGCCCCGCCGGGTCGTCGACCTGGTGCTCGCCGGCCTGGGCAGCGACTGGTTCACCGTCACCCTCGCCGCCGAGGACACCGAGCACACCAAGCCCGCCCCCGACCCCTACCTCGCGGCCGCCGCCCTGCTCGGCCTGGACCCGGCGGCCTGCGTCGCCGTCGAGGACACCCCGACCGGCGTCGCCTCCGCCCACGCGGCCGGGTGCGCGGTGCTGGCCGTCCCGTCCACCGTGCCGATCGCCGCCGCCCCCGGCATCACCCTGCTCGACAGCCTGGAGCAGGCCGATCTCGCGCTGCTGGGCAGGCTCACCGCGAGCCGGGCGGTCTGACGGGCCGTGCCCTACCTCCTGCTCGCCCTCGCCATCGTCAGCGAGGTCTGCGCGACCAGCTGCCTCAAGCTCACCGAGGGCTTCACCCGGCTCTGGCCGAGCCTCGGGGTGGGGCTGGGCTACGTGCTGTCCTTCGTCCTGCTCGGCCGGGCCCTGAAGCACATCCCGGTCTCCGTCGCCTACGCCGTCTGGTCCGGCGCCGGCACGGCGGCGGTGGCCGGCATCGGCGTCCTCGCCTTCGGCGAAACCCTGGGCCGGGCCCAGTGGCTGGGCCTCGCCCTGATCATCGCCGGGGTCGTGGCACTCAACCTGCGGGGCGGGCACTGAGGCCCTGCTCGTCCACGTCGGCCCAGACGATCCGCTCCCGGCTGGAGTGCCCGAACCGGTCCGCGAGCCGCAGCCCGGGCAGCAGGGCCAGCTGCCGCTGCGGGTCCCGGGGGCTCTCCGCCGTCAGCCGGTAACCGGACGGCGTGCGGTGCAGGCGAACGGCGGTGCCCCCGGCGAGGGCCAGCACGTCGGCGATCGCCCGGGCCCGATCCAGCAGCCGGCCGGTCGCCGACCTCGCCGACTCGGCGTGGTGCCAGGCCTCCAGATGGTCCAGGCACCAGCCGCAGACCCGGAGCGGGACGGGCACGCCCCCGGCCGTGAGCGTGCCGACGGGCGTCACGTCCTGGAGCGTCAGGCACCCGAAGCACCGCCCCTCGACCCACCCGGGGCCCGTGCCGCCTGTGGTCACCCCCGCACGATCCACCGGGGATCCGCCTCCCACTCGGGCCCACCGGACACCGGCCGCAGATAGACCACCCCGCCGAGCGTGTCCATGTAGGTGCCGACCCGCCCGCACCGCGCATCGAGGACGAGCTCCCCCCGGGCAGTGGGCCGGTACGGCGCCGCCGGCGGGTACGCACCACCGACCGGCGGCGGCGGCTTCGGGTACGCGATCGTCAGCAGCGCCTCGGGCCGCCCGTTGCACCGGGGACTGGCACACCGGCACGGCGGGAAGGCCCGCTGCTCGGTCACCGGCTTGATCGTGTCGTCCTGCTGACTACTGGTCATGATCGTGACTCCGTGCGGATCTCGTCGTCCGGGCGACATCGTCGCTTTCCGCCAACAAGCATCGACAGTGCGTAGTACGTTGACGAGACCCGGCGAGCGGACAAGGCGTTCTGTCCTGAATGGAGTTGCGCCCGTGGCAGGCAGGCGAGTGACCGAGCGGCGAGGCACCCTGGTGCCCGAGGCCTTCGTGTGGATGCTGCGGGAGCTGCGGACGAGAGCCGGGTACGACACCTGTGCGAGTCTCGCTCGCGAGGTCAACCTCTCGCCGTCACAAGTAACCAAGATCGAGAGCCTCGAACGCACACCCCTCCGCGACTTCGCCGAGCGGTGCGACCAGGTCCTCAGGACCGGCGGCCAGCTGACGCGGGCCTGGGACGACGTCGCCTGGAACGCACCGGTCGAGCACCCGGACTGGTTCAAGTTCTTCGCGAACCTGGAGGCCCAGGCCACGCTGATCCGACAGTTCCAGGTCGAGCGCATCACGGGCCTCCTGCAGACCCCCGCCTACGCACGGGCACTCTTCAAGCACGCCCAGCCCGGTGCGGACGAGGCGACGATCTCGAACGGTGTGACCGCCCGCATCGGCCGACAGCGCCGGTTTCTCGAACCCGACGGGCCCGTCCTGGTGGTCATTCTCGACGAGGGTGTGATCCGTCAGCATGTGGGTGGCAGGTTCGTCATGCACGATCAGCTCCGCCATCTCGCCACGGTCGGCGAGCGGCACCCGAACGTGATCATCCAGATTGCGCCCTTCCAGCTGGGAGAACGAACCGGCAAGGGCGGACTGACGCTCCTCAGCCTTCCCGACGGGACGCAATGGGCCTACTCCGAAAGCATGAGCCGGGGACATGTGGTCAACGACCCGACCACGATCGAGGAACGCACCCGGGCCTATGATCGGCTTCGGGCCGAGGCGCTGTCCGCGCAGGACTCGGTCCGCCTGATCCAGAGCGTCATGAGGGAGCTAGTGAACATGACTCCAGTGGCCGGACCCATCGAGATTCCCTGGCAGAAGCAGCCCCGCCAGTGGCAGACCAGCACCTACAGCCAGGGCGACGGCGGAGAGTGCGTCGAGGTCGCCCTGAACCTCGCCGCCGGCGAAGGCGTGGTACCGGTCCGGGACAGCAAGGACCGCCAGGGGCCGGAGTTGGCGTTCACCGCCGCCGCGTGGGCCGCTTTCACCCGCAGCGCCGCCGCCGGCGAGTTCGGCACCGTCTGACCGCATCACCGCGAGGCCCCGCCACTCCGCTCCCCGGGGTGGCGGGGTCTCGCCGTTCCCGGCCCGGGCTTCGGCGCGCTGCCGCCGCATACGCACAATTGCCATGCCCGGAGCAGGAGTTGGCGCAGCGCCCGACGGCCCGTCACGCGGCGTTCACGCGTACTACAGGACCCCTCGGGTCAATAGGTTCAGTTGTACAACCAACTTGACCTGAAGGATCCCCGTGGCCACAGGCAGCACCCTCACCCTCAGCTCCTCCAGCAGTCCCACCGAAGGCGACAAGCTCACCTTCCACTGGACCACCGGCGCGCCCGACACCAAGAACTGGGTGGGCGTCTACGACGGCACCCGGCAGCCCGGCACCGGCTCCTCGCTGCTCTGGAAGTACACCCCCGGCGCCTCCGGGGACGTCCAGTTGGACACCTCCGCGCTCACGGGCGGCCCGTACACCGCCTACCTGCTCGCCAAGGACGGGTACGGCATTCTGGCGCAGAGCGCGCCCTTCAGCTTCCGGCCCAAGCCGTCGGTGCAGCGCCCGCACGCGGTGGTGGACGCGTTGACGGCGACCGCCGCAGCACCGGGCGGGGCCGTCTCCGTCAAGCTCGGCGGGCTCTGGGCCCGCCCGGCGGGCAATCCTGCGGGCACGGCGGCCTTCCGCAGGACCGGCGGCGACGCCTGGCTGTCCGTCGCGGCGGACGGCACGGTCGGCGGCACCGCTCCCGCCACCGCCCTCGCGCAGCCGGCCGTGGTCACCGTCGGGGTGAAGGACAGCGCGGGCGCCACCGACACCATCACCGTCCTGCTCCCCGTCCGGGCCGCCGCCGGGCCGCTGCGCCTGAAGGCCGCGAGCTGGAACCTGTGGGACGCGGGCACCCACGTCACCGACGCGCTGGAGAAGCAGCTGCGGGTCGTCCTCACCCAGGGCCTGGACGTACTGGCCCTCCAGGAGACCGCCGGCACCGCCGCCCAGACCCTCGCCACCGCCCTCGGCTGGTACGCCTACCAGAGCCCCGGCAGCGTCGGCATCCTCAGCCGCTACCCGCTCACCGCCGTCACCCCCGTCACCACCGCCCTGCCCGCCGCCGGCGCCACCCTCCAGCTCCCCGGCGGACGCACCCTCCGCTTCTGGGCCGCCCACCTGGACGAGGCCAACTACGGCCCCTACGCCGTCCAGGACGGGCAGAGCACCACCCAGGTCCTGGCCACCGAGAACGCCTCCGTCCGCCTCCAGCAGGCCAAGGCGCTCCTCGCGGCCGTCCAGGCGGACATCGCGACCGGCACCCCGGTGCTGCTGGCCGCCGGCCTGTCCTCGCCGTCGCACCTGGACTGGACGGCGGCCACCGGCCGGCCGCTCAACTGGCCCGTCACGGTGGCACTTCAGGCCGCCGGCCTGGCCGACGCCTTCCGCGTGGCGCACCCCGACCCGGCCGCCCTGCCGGGCAACACCTGGTCGCCGACCCGCAAGGTGCGGGGCGCGAAGGCGGAGCCGCAGGACCGGATCGACCAGGTGCAGTTCGCCGGGCCGCTGACCCTGGTCGAGGCGCACACGCTGACCACCGGCTGGCCGCAGGCCGACCCTCAGGCCACCGGCAACCAGTGGCCGTCCGACTCCGCGGCCGCCGTCGCGACCTTCACCCTCTGAAAGGCCCGACCACCATGCCCGAACTCTCCCGCCGCACCTTCGTCGGCG